>JAJYKO010000177.1 GCA_021788565.1 Chloroflexota bacterium | reverse complement strand
TGCCGAGATGCTCACCTGCATCCGGTGTGGCGCATGTCTGAATGCTTGTCCGGTCTACAAGACCATCGGAGGCCACGCCTACGGCGCTGTTTATCCGGGGCCGATGGGCAGCGTTCTCAGCCCCCTGTTCAGCGGCCTGGATGCCTACGCCGATCTGCCCCATGCCTCATCCCTCTGCGGAGCCTGCCGCGAGGTGTGCCCCGTACGCATCGACCTGCCGGGACTACTGCTCAAGCTGCGGCGCGACACCGTCAGGACGGGACACCGCCCCTGGTGGCTGCAACTCGGCATCTCCGGCTACGCCACGGTGGCCGGCAGCTCCGGGCTGTTCGGACTTGGGACCAGAATGGCGACCCTCGGCTCGGGGATGATCGCCCGGGACGGTTGGATCCATGGGATGCCGGGGCCGCTGGGCGCTTGGACCGACAGTCGGGATTTCCCGAAGTTCGCCCCCAAGAGCTTCCAGGAAATGTGGAAAGAGCGAAAGGCTCGGTCCGGCGAGCAAGGGGGTGCCAAATGAGCGACGTGATGGACAGAATCCGGGAGGCGGCGGCCTTTGCTGCTGCCGGCCCTCTGTCCGGCGACCGCGAGCGACCTCGGTTCGAGAGGGTGGCGGCGAAATCGCCGTTTCCGTCCACGGCCGGCCTCGACGACTACGTGGAGCGGTTCAGGGCCGAACTGGAGGCGCTCTCCTCGAACGTCTACGGTCCGCTCGACGCTGACGGAGTAGCCAGCCAGGTAATCGACCTGGTTCGCCGATCCCCGATCCCTGACTCCCGCCCCCTGACCCCCGTCCTCGCCTGGGACGATTCCCAGATCGGGTGCCCGGTGCTGCGCAACCGGTTGGAAGAGGCAGCCATCGAGCTAGTGCCCGGCAATGTGCCGAACGACGAAGAGCATCAGGCGGTGCTGGAGCGGCTGGCTGAAATCGAGGTCGGCCTCACGGGGGCAATCGCGGGCCTTGCCGACACCGGCAGTATCGTGATGGCCTCAGGGCCCGGCCGAGCACGTATCGCCTCCCTGCTGCCGCCGGTCCACATCGCCATTCTCCCTCTGTCCAGGCTCTATCCCACCATGCAGGAATGGCTTGCCGCGAGCGGGGCCGAGTTGGCGAAGGGAACGGCGAACCTGGTCGTGATCACCGGCGGCAGCCGGACCTCCGACATCGAGCTGCAACTCACCCTCGGGATGCACGGCCCAAGAGAGCTCCACGTGATCCTGTACCGAGACTAGCTGTCTGCTACACATCAGGCCCGCTGCATCAAACCTTCCTCGGTGCGCGGCTTCACGGCGATACCTCTAATGGTGGTGAATGCTCTCCGGTCGTGGACGCATATCAGCTGCGCCACCTCTCGCGCCGTCATCGCCCCTGACGGCAAGCCACCTCCCGGCGACACCCACTGCCCAACCATATAGAAGTTGTCGAGGCCGGGAAGCGTCTTGCTCATCCGCGTCGTGAAGTTCCTGGTCGTCGGCAACCACCCTTCGAAAGATCCACGCCAGTTGCCCGTGTAGCGCTCGTAGGTCATCGGCGTCGCCACGTCCACAACCTCTACCTGCGCCGCAATCCCCGGGATGCGCTCGTCCAGCAGTCGAACGACCGTGTCCGCGATCTGCTTCTTCTCGGCTTCGTATCGCTCCTGATCGGCACTCAGTTCCCGCCAGTAATCGTAGTCCGACGGGATGAGGGAGATCGCCACCGACTTGCCGGCCGGGGCCATGGTGGGATCGTAGCAGTAGTGCTTCACTGAGATCCTGCTGAGCTCCTTGCCCGCGATCGTGGCCGGCTCAGGCAGCAGGTAGGTCACGGAGTGGGGCAGGGAAGATAAGTCCCGGGCCACCCCCAGGGAGACCTGGATAATGGGAGGAAAGATCTGCCACTGCTGGAAGTAGCCACGGATCTTATCGTCCACGTACTTGCCGTCCAGCATATCGAAGATGGTGGCATGCCCATCGGCAGCGGAGACCACGACATCGGCGCGGTATTCGGACCCTTTCGCCAGTCGCACGCCCACCGCTCGGTCGTTTTCCACCAGGATCTTCTCCACCCTGGAGTTATAGCTTATCTGGCCGCCCAGGTCGAGGTAACGGCGCTCGATTGCACGCGCGAACTCCAGAGAGCCGCCGATGGGATATCCTGCGACCCGGCTGTGCTGCCAGGCGAAGATGAGCACCATCGCGATGAAGGGGAAGTCCGGCATATCGAAATAGGTGGCGAACATCCGGCGAACGAATGGGTTCTGGAAACGCGCCGCGAACTGCTGAACGGTGACGCCGCGGTACCTGGCGAACGTGCGCAGGAAAGGCAGCATCCCCACTCCAAACCGCAGCTTGTCCAGGATACCACTCAGCTCCGGCGGCTTGCCCAGGGGTATGTCGAACCGGGTCATGAGCCGCACGCAGCCGGTAAGCTCCCGGATCAACTTCTCGTCCTCGGGCGCCAGTTCCAGCAGGTGGCGCTCCAGCCGGTCTACATCTGCGTACAGGATCAGGGCCTTGCCATCCGCCCCCTCGACGCGGGTGAACTCCTCGTGGTTCACCATGGGCCGGCCCTGCACTGCGCCAAGCTCCTCCCAGGCCCCGTAGAGGCTGCTGCCGGGAGCCGAGCCAACCAGCCACTCCAGGCAGCCGTCGAAGGTGTAGCCCTTGCGCTTCCACGAGGTACACAGCCCGCCCGGCAGATCGTGCAGCTCGAATATCCGGCTGGAGTATCCGTTCATCTGGGCGTAACAGCCAGTAGAAAGGCCGGCGATGCCGGCGCCGATGATAATTACCCCCGAGCCCACCCTGGCACCTCCCTCATGCACAACCCATCACACGTCTACCATACAGACGCTCCACGAGTAGCGTAAGCGGTTCGAGGTGAAAAGCCACCGGCCGAATGGCCAGAACGAGATACGTCGAAAGGATGACGTGAGACAGGAGAGAAGATGCTGCGACGATTCCGTGTCGAACGCGGTGCGAATCATCCCATCATCTCCTCAGGATGATCACAATTTCTTCACAGCTTTCCGCCATAGTTATCGGCGTGGACAGGAACGGAGCAAGTCGAGTGACGCGCGAAAGTCAGACCAGTTTCGAATACAAAAGGAGAAGTGAGATGATAGGGAACGAGTCAATGACGAGGAGATGCCGCATCCCTGGTGTGCTGAAGCTTGTAGGTGCCATCCTCGTGATTCGGTGGGCGTTCGGCATGCATCGTCACGATGGTAGCACAGAGCGGACCCACGCCCGTCGATTCTTCCATGGGCGCGGGGGCGTCGCCTGTTTCGGCGGAAGGCCCGGCAGCCTCGCGTCGCAGGGTGGACCGACCGGGGAAACTGTCTAGGGGTGCGAGGGAGCAGAACCTCTCCCGCGGGGCCGAGGCTCTGACCCGCGGGAGAGGGATGGATCTTCCGCTCCTATACCCCTGGCTGGTGACTGACTGCTAATGGCTTACAATGGTGTAGGCTCAAGGGTGAAGTGACGATGAACGAACTGGTTCTCGTAGTGGACGACGAGGCCAAAATCGTGAGGCTGGCGAAGGACTACCTGGAGCAGAATGGGTTCAGGGTAGCCACGGCCGGCGATGGGAAGACGGCCCTGGCGTCCGCTCGGCACGACCGCCCCGACCTCGTCGTGCTGGACCTGAACCTGCCAGACCTGGATGGTCTGGATGTCTGCCGTGCACTCAGGCGAGAGTCCGACGTCCCGATCATCATGCTCACGGCCAGGGTCGAGGAGGCCGAGCGGCTCATCGGCCTCGAACTGGGGGCCGACGACTACATCACCAAGCCCTTCTCCCCGCGCGAGCTGGTGGCTCGAGTCAGAGCGGTGCTGCGCCGAGTTCGCGGAGAGGTTCACCAGCCGGGGCTGATCAGGATCAGCGATCTGGAGATCGACACGAACGGCCACAGGGTAAGCAGGGGTGGGGTACCGGTGCAGCTCACTCGAACAGAGTTCAACCTCCTGGCACTCCTGGCTCAGCATCCTGGACAGGCCTTCACTCGGGAGCAGATGATCGACCGGCTGTTCGGGGTTCCCTACGAGGGATTCGACCGCAGCATTGACGCTCACGTCAAACACCTTCGTCAGAAGCTAGAGGTTGACCCCGGGCAGCCCCGCTACGTCCTCACGGTATATGGAGTCGGCTACAAATTCGCGGAAGAGGTGCGAACGTGAGCGGCAGCCAGCCGCCAACCCGCGGGCGCTGGTCTCACGAGCGCAGATGGGCTCTTCATAACAGGTCGCGCGAGCTTCGATCCAGACATAGCTACCTGTTTCTGCGCCTCTTGCTCGTCTTCGGATTCCTCGCCTTGCTGCTGGTAGGCGGCCTGTCGGCACTTGCCTTCGTCATCGCTCGCTTGCTTCCAGGCGGCTCTCAGGCTCCTCTGATGGCCTGGCCCGCGGCCCTTTTTCTGGTCGTCCTCATTCTCGTCGTGGGTAGGTGGCAGGGTAGCCACGCGTACCGCAGCTATGCCCGGCCGCTGGCCGACGTCATCGATGCGGCAGATGCAGTAGCTCAAGGGAAGCTGGATGCTCGAGTTCCCGAGGATAGCCAGGGCGACTTCGGCAGGCTCGCCCGAACGTTCAATCGGATGGCGAACGAGCTGGAACTCGCGGATCGACTGCGTCGCGACCTCATGGCCGACGTTGCCCACGAGCTGCGCACACCGCTGCACATACTTCAGGGGAACCTGGAAGGGCTGCAAGACGGAATCTACCAGCCTACAAAGGAACAGATTTCCACGATGCTCGACGAGACACGCCATCTGGGAAGACTGGTGGAGGACTTGAGGACTCTCTCGTTAGCAGAGGCGGGGCAGCTATCGCTCAATAGGGAGCCGATCGCGGTCGAGGAGTTGCTGAGCGACATGGATACCAGTTTCGGTGGCCTCGCAGAGGCCGCGGATGTTAAGTTTCAGGTCGAGTGTCCCGCCGAAGTAGCTCAGGCGACGCTGGTCGCCGACGTTGGGCGGCTGCACCAAATCTTCGGCAATCTGATAGTGAACGCCCTCCGTCATACGCCTCGCGGAGGAACTGTCAGCCTAATCGCCGAGCGCTCTGCGAGCGGCATCAAGTTCAGGGTGCGTGATACCGGCTCCGGCATATCGCCCGAGGATCTAGCACATATCTTCGACCGGTACTGGCGTGCCGATCGGGAAGGCGCGCCCAGTACGAGCGGCCTGGGCCTGGCCATCGCGCGGCAGTTGGTGGGGCTCCACGGAGGGAACATCTCCGCCACAAGCGAGCCGGGCCTCGGAACGACCTTCACGGTAGAGCTACCTTTCGGTGCTGCCGAACAACAGTCGCGAACGTGATGCCTCCAGAGAGCATGCTAAAATCGCGTAGTGCTCCTTTCGTATCCGCAACATGGCGAGGTGATGAATGCTTGCCCTGGGAGAGCTTCTGCGAGACCTTCCCTACGCCGTCCTCTCCGGTGATAACCGCGTGGTCATCACCGGCATCGCCTACGACTCACGACTCACGAAACCGGGGGATCTCTTCGTGGCCCTGCCTGGGTTTCACACCGACGGCACGACTTTCATTGCCGATGCGGTGAGGCGCGGGGCGGCAGCCGTCGTCACGCAGCGACACGACGTACAGGTGCAGGAGGGGATCCCTAGCGTTCTGGTCCCGGACGCGCGCAGGACGCTCACGGATCTGGCCGCGGCCTTCTACGGCTATCCGGCGCGCCAGATCCGGGTGGTAGGCGTGACCGGCACCGACGGCAAGACCACCACGGTCCATCTGGCGAGCGCCGTGCTGGAAGCCATGGGATACAGCACTGGCTTCATTACCACCGCCGACGTCAAGGTGGGCCACCAGATCGAGTACAACGATACCCAACACACTACTCCAGAACCGGTAGAGGTGCAGGGGTTGCTACGCAGGATGGTGGACGATGGGATGGACTACGCCATTCTGGAGTCCAGCTCCCACGCGCTGGCACTGGATCGACTGCTCCATTGCGAGTTCGACGTGGCGATCTTCACCAACCTCAGCCCCGAACATCTGAACTTCCACGGCTCCATGGAGGCGTACCTGCGGGACAAGGCGAGGCTCTTCTCAATGCTGGACCAGTCCATCCCCAAGGGCGTGGAGAAGGCAGCCGTATTGAACGCCGACGACCCGCACTCCCTGGAGATCCAGAAATCGACCAATGCACGGGTAATCTGGTACGGCACTGGCCAGTGGGTCCGCGAATCTGTAGGGGCCGGCGGCCCTGCCGGCCCGCTGCGGGCGGCGGGGGACGCGTGGCGCTCCGGCTCGCTAGCGCGACGCCCGCCCTACACGGACTCGTTCGTCACCGCTACAGATATCGAGCTCCTCCCCGCGGGGTCGCGCTTCAACCTGACGACCCCGCGGGGGTCGACGCGAGTGGAGTCGCGGCTGGCCGGTCGCTTCAACGTCTACAACTGGCTCGCCGCCGCCGCACTGGGATTGAGCCAGGGGGCAACTCTGGAGCAGATCGGGCTGGCCATGGCGCAGGTAGACTCGGTGCCCGGGCGGATGCAGCGAATCGATCTCGGCCAGCCGTTCGCTGTGATAGTGGACTTCGCCCACACGCCGCAGGCGCTGGAGAAAGCGCTGACCACCCTACGCGAATCGACGGCCGGGCGGCTGCTGGTGCTCTTCGGGCAGGCCGGAGAGAGGGATCCGGGCAACAGGCCGGAGATGGGAAGGTTGGCAGCGTGCCTGGCCGATTTTGGCGTCTTCACTACCGACGATCCTCGCTTTGAGGACACTGCGGCGATCGCGGAGCAGATCGCCGCGGGTGCGAGGGCCGGGGGATGGAAAGAGGGTGAGGGCTACGTCAAAATAGCGGACCGAGAGGATGCCATACGAGAAGCGTTCGGTCGGGCGCGGCCGGGAGACACGGTGCTTCTGGCCGGCAAAGGCCACGAGAGGCGCCAGGTGATAGGCGACCAGCTTGTCCCCTGGAACGATGCGGAGGCTGCCCGAAGGGTGCTGAGAGAGATGGGGTACTGAGGCAACCGCGGCTGTCGACTACTGCATGCTTCGCGCGATTCTCAGCAACTCCGCGGGCGGGTAGATAGTAGTCACGATGTAGTGCAGTCCACCGGCCTGCCACCGCAGCTGATTTACCGGCGTATTGTCCTGACCGGTACCCAGCAACAGCTGGCCGGCTACTCCATTTACGTCCACCGCTCTGCTTTCCGTCACGTGCACTGGCTCCGGCACCGCAAACGGGAGACTCTCCCCTTGCCAGAACAGCTCCCGAATCTGCAGCCCCTGTTGACCGTCGCTCGACTGAAATAGCAGAGAGACCACCTTGGCAGGCTCGCGCTGGCCTCGCACCGACGCCGGCGGCCACACCAGGTAGGATGGAAAGTAAGCCGGCGTAGCTACTGCCACCCCCAAATCCTTCTCGGCAGCCTCAATCGTGGGATATGACAGCCGCTCATCCAGGACGTTCCTAGGCAGCGGTGGACCAGTCACGAGGCTCTCTACGTATGATGGCACGCCGTTCAGCAGCCGCAGGGCAATCACCGCGCCCAGAACGGCAATCGCAAAGGGCAGCAGTATGCTGGGAAGCTCCTTAAGAAAACCGATTGCTCTCATCCCTACTACACCACACTACTACACCACGAAATAGCAGAGTGCCAGCACAGCGGCGGCCCCGAGGGCCAGCCGCAGCCCCGGATAGCTGGTGGGATGCACCACCTCCGGATGTACTAGTCGCTCCGCCCGATCCTCTACGAGGGTGCGGCGCGCACGGTTCTCCAGTACGGCTGCTCTCTGGCCGAACCTGGCCCTCCAGCCGGCGTACGCCGCTGCCGGCGCGCGCGAAGCCAAATGCACCTTTATCAAAGCGGACGCTAGAGCGAGAGGCTTGCCCGTCATTCTGCCGGCCTCGTCGTCGCACACCCGTTCCACATCGTGGCCGATACTGTGGTAGATAAACTGGACCACCGGGTTATAAAAGGACGACACCCTTAGGACGAAGCTCAGCCATCCCAACCAGTTGTCCTGTCTGCTCACATGGGCTGCCTCATGGGCCAACACTGTTTCCAACTCCTCGTCGTCCAGCAGCTCCACCATAGCCATAGAAACCAGTATTGTGGGATTCCGCAACCCGGCCGTGAAGGCGGTAGGGCCATGATGTGACGATGCTACGACAGGGGGAAGACGAACACCTAGATCCGCCAACCCGTGTACCGCCTGAGCGAGCCGTGGAGGTGGTTTAAAAAGCGACGAATCTCCATAGGGGCCACCGGCCCTTATCCGCCTCATGAGTCCAACTGTATGCAGCGCGATCAAGAGGATCGTCGTCGCGCCAGCTGCTGCCAGTAGTAGTATCCAGATCGGGTTAAAGATACTGGGTTCAGGTCCGAGCCAGTTCTGGAGATCGAGCAGGGCAATCTGTTTCCGAAAGATCTCCGTGCCGCGCCCCGGGGCTATGACCGCAAAGACGAGGGGCACTATCGGCGGAATGACCAGCACTAGCAGTCGAAAGGCAATCGCCAGAGAGGGGTCCTGCACCTTCCAGGCAAGCAGGAGTAACTCTACCGTCATCGCGGCCAGTAGCGCATACGCGATGGTCTGAGATATGTACTCCAGGATGCCCGCAAGCATTTGGAAGGACGCTCCAGAGAGAACTGGGCACTAATCTTACCATTAGCTATCAGCCAT
>JAJYKO010000176.1 GCA_021788565.1 Chloroflexota bacterium | reverse complement strand
ATGGCGGAGAGGGCCAGGTGATCCGAGAGCGGGTTGGCCCTGCGGCTCACATATGCTTCAATCCCGTGCGTCATGGCATCTACGCCGGTGTTGGCCGTTATGTCGGGTGGCATGGTCAGCGTCAGGGACGGATCGAGGATGGATGCCGAGGGGACGATCTTCCAGTCCAGGTACGGCAGCTTCGCGTGAGTCGCTGGGTCCCCGATTATGGCGGTGCGGGTCGCCTCGCTTCCCGTGCCCGACGTGGTCGGCACCGCCACAAGGGGTGCTCCTCTCCGTGGGAACTTGTTCAGCCCGAAGTAGTTCACCATCGGCCCGACGTTGGTGGCCAGCATGGAGGCCCCCTTGGCAGTGTCGATGACCGAGCCTCCGCCGATAGCCACGATCCCGTCTGCCCCGGAGTTGACGAAGGCCGCGAGGGCCCCGTCCACCTCCACCGTAGTTGGCTCGTGCGGGACTGCGTCAAAAACGCCAGCGAAGCGCACCGAGGAGGAGAGCGCTTCGATTGCCTGAACCACCTTCGGGAGCTTCCCTACGGTGGGATCGGTCACCAGGAGCGGGCGCTCCACTCCGATCTCTCGCAGGACCTCCGGCAGCGTTGCCGTCAGGATCTCCCACCCGAACTTGAGGATGCCTGGAGTGCGGAATTCGAAGGGCTGGAGGCTGTTGGGTGCCACGGATTCATCCATGGTTCGTCATCCTTTAGTGATTTCAAGAAGACAAAAGAGTAGCGATGGATCCCCTTCGGTAGCAAAGGACCGAGGCTCACCCGCGCCAAGGTTATGATACGCGTTGTGTAGGAATGTTCAATAGCCGCGTGGCAGCCAAAGCGCGAGGACAACCGAGCCAGCCACGCAGGCCGCGGCCACAATGCCGAACCCGAAGGCGAAAGAGGCAGTTGTATCCAGAACGTAGCCGATAATTGGCGGAAATGCCAGAGCCCCGAGGTTGGAAACGAAGGTTACGACGCCGAAACTGCGCCCGATGGACGCCGCATCGGATTCCCGTGACGTGATGGAAAAGATCGCACCAAAGGGCACACTGGAGAACCAGCCGAAGACGAGTAAAGCGGACACCTGGAGAACTAACCCCGGGGCCAGGGGGGCAAGCCCGATGGATGCCGCGGTCGCCAGGCACGAGCCAACTATTATCTGCCGCTCGCGCCCTGCCGATAGAGCTCCGCCCACCCCTCTTGCTATCACAGCGCTCACGCCCATGACGGCCGCCAGAGGTCCAGCCAGGACGAGATCGATTCCGTCGGTCCTCCAGAGGAAGGTCGCAGTCCACGCCGCAATGGCCATGTAGCTTCCATAGGTGAGCGCGTTGGCTAGACCCAACAGGTACAGGGGCCGGCGGCTGAGGGTGTCTCGCCACCGGAGGGAGCTGCTGTACGGGCGCGGCGGCGTCGAACGCAGGCGCGCTGCCGAGAGTGAGGCAATCGCCAGGGCGAACAGGCTTTCTATCAAGAAGGCCCCACGCCAACCTCCGAAGTTAGCCAGTTGCCTGGAGAAGAGCAGCGCGAGTAGGATGCCAGTGTTGGCGCCTCCCCCATATACCCCCTGGGCCACGGGCCTCTTGTCGATCGAAACCACGGAATTGACGAATGCGAGGCCCGAAACGAGCGAGAGAGCAGTGCCTACTCCCAGCGTCAAACGGAACAGTAGCAGCATTCCGAGGGCCGATGACAACCCCGCCGAAGCGAGAGAAGCACCGATGATTAGCTGGCCCAGCACCATGGCTCGCTTGGCCCCAATGGCGTCGGCGATCTGGCCACCCGGTATCATCAGCAGCGTGTGAGTCAGGATCGTTGCGGATATCAGCGCGCCAGACCACGTGTCAGTAAGACCGAACTCCTGCTGGAGCAGCGGCAATATTGGGGCGAAGTTCAGTACCGCTCCCATCGCCAGCATGGGTGAGGCAGATCCCAGCAGAACCTCGCCCCAGGCTATTGCGCCACGGGACTCGCGCTGCGCTACAGTTTTCAGAACCTATATCTCCAGCCACGTGGTTATGGGCACGGCCTGTTACTTGAACGCCATCAGCAGGAAACCCTCGCTATGGCTCAAGATCATGGGTGTCAGGCTCGTCGTGGTCGAGTCCGAAGCAGGTAGCCGTGTTGGGGTGCACATCCCTTCGTCGGGCCGAACTTGCTCCGGCATCCAGGACCTGGATTCCCGCGCAAGCGGGAACGACGCTTCCAAAGTGCGCTCGATCCCAAGCTACTGCTTAGTCGTCCCTGCGGAGACCTGTGTTCACGTTAGAGGGGGCGGGCGGATAGATCAATGTCTCCGCAGCCAGATTCTTGCTTACTGGCCCTGTCCGGACAGACAAATCGGAGGGGACCTACATTTGACACTGGAAATCGCCGTCCTCCTCGTGTCGTCTGTCCGTATCCACAAACTCGGCCCTCAGTTATCTGTCCCATCGGCTATTGACCGGTCGTGCCAATGCCAAGATACTCAGGCCAATCTTTCGGTGGTATTTGTGGATCCAGCACCTCCGGGGAGGTGACCGGACAATGCGATGGGAGGTGGCCTAGGATGCTAATGAATCGGGATCGAGCCCTTGGAGTCATGGCGCAGCACGGGATCGACGCGCTGCTCGGAACGACGCCTGTCAACCTGGCCTACCTGAGTGGCTACAGACCCTGGCTGCACTGGTTCTACCGGCTGTACACGACCGAGAATTTCATGTTCCAGAGTTACGCCCTGTTCCCGCGCGACCAGGGCACGGCGCCGGCCCTTGTCGCTCCCACCAGGCTCGGCAATCTGGCCTACCAGGCCGAGTGGCCCAGCTGGATCGAGGACGTGTATACCTTCGGGGCCCCGATCGAAATGGAGGAGCCCAGGCCCGAGTACCCGGACCGGATCAAGGAGCTGTACAGGATCGCCCAGCTCTCCAGGCAAAAGGGCAGCAAGACCCCGGGTGAGGCCCTGGTGAAGGCGCTGACTGATCGCGGCCTGACCAGGGGGGTCGTCGGGGTAGACGTCGTGGGGATGCAGCCGGGGCAGCTCGAATACGCCAGGCGCGAGCTGCCCAACGTCCAGTTCAAGGATGCAGGGGAGCTGTTCAGGTACATCCGGATGGTGAAGACGGCGGAGGAAGTCGCCCTACTGAGGAAGTCAGCCGAGATCAACTGGCAGGGGTTCCAGGCGCTGATGAAGGCAGCGGTGCCAGGAGCCACAGAGCTTGATCTGGTGAAGGGCCATCGGACCGGGGTGTCCATGAACGGGGGCGTGCCGGTCTTCTGCAACAACGCCTGCGGCCCCTGGGCGATGAACCACTGGGAGCCTTCCGACTACTACGCCTTAAAGCCAGGCGACGCCGTATACTGCGACGCCGGCTGCACCTACCAGTACTACCACGCTGACACGAACCTGAGCGCTGTGCTCGGCGAGCCTTCCAAACGGCATCGCGAGCTGTTCCAGGCCATGAGCGATGGCCTCTCCGCGGCCGAGTCCGCGGTACGGCCCGGCCTGAGGATGTCCGAGGTGATGGGCATCATGAAGGAAGCCTGCCTGAAGAGCGGAGCGATAAAGCAGTTCGCGGGTTTCGGACACGCCGTCGGCCTCGAACCCCGCGACATGCCCATGATCCAGACACCGTGGGAGACCGCGAGGGACGGCTTCATCGACATGTCCGCCGACCTGCCGATCGAGACGGGCATGGTGTTCAACCTGGAGAACGCTTTCAGGGAGATCGGTACCGGTTCTGTGGCAGTGGAGACCACCCTCCACGTGACCCCGACCGGCTGCGAGCGGCTGATCCCGCAGCCGCGGGAGATAGTGGTGCTACCGGCCTAGCCGAGTAGAAGCCGCCCATATTGATCCTGGCGGGGCGTGGGGATGAGAGATCCCCGCGCCCCACGGTGGTGAAGGATAACCTCTGCCCCTGACGCGGAGGGGGTGCCCTATCCTACGGGCAGCATCTCCAGCTTCGGCGGCGGGAGCAGGAACTCGCAGCCAGTCGGTGTCGTCACCAGGGTGACCTCCACGGCCACCGAGCCGGTCCCGAACTCGCGCTGGGCCTCCTCCAGGTTGAACACCATTCCGGCTTCCAGTGTCACGTCGTGAGAGATGTCGATGAAGTCGTCCCGCGCGGTCCAGAAGGGTTTCTGGATCATCGGCAGGTCTCGGGGTTCGAGGCCGAGGGCATGGCCGAAGTTGTAGGCGTTCTTGACGGCTCCACTCTTCAACTCCCCTTCGGAGAAGGCGTCGAGAACCTCGGAGATCTTTACCCCTGGCCGGGCTTTGGCCCTGGCGTTGGCCGCGCCCTCCAGTTGGGCATCGAACAGCTCCCGATGCCGCTTCGTCGGCTCCCCGAGGACCCCCACCACGTTGCCGTCGGCATGGTAGTACTTGTAGGTGCAGCCGGCGTCGCAGTACACGGTATCCCCGGCCTTCAGAGTGTAGGTGCGGGGCTCCCAGTGAGTGATCGCGAAGGGGCCGCAAGCATTGTTGCAGAATACCGGAACGGCCCCCAGGGTGGAGACCGCGGCGCGGTGTGCCCTCGTGAGGTCCGTCTCAGAGGCCCCGATCACCGCCGCCTCCAGTAGCGCGTTGAACCCGCGACGGTTGATCTCTCCGGCCTTCCGAAGCAGTTCGATCTCCTCGGGCGTCTTAACCATTCTGATCAGGCGGAACAGCTCCCCTGCCTCCTTGAACCGGACGTTGGGCAGTTCCTGTCGCGCGTATTCCAGTTCCTCCGGTTTCATCCCAGCGCTGTCAACCCCGACGACACCGCTAGTGAGGTCGCGGTCTCGCATCGCCCTCACGATGGCCTCCCCGCCGGTGTTCAGCTTCAATTCCAGTGAGCGCCTGTACAGCGCGAAGAGGCGGTGGACCTCCGGGGGATAGTGGGGCGGGGCCTCGGCCGCGGCAGCCCCGGGGCCGAAGGGGTAGACGTCCTCGATCCAGCTCGGCCACTCGGCCAGGTACGCTATGCTAGCGCCGTCGGCCATGGGCATCAAGGCGGGCGGCTGGTCGCGCGGGAAGAGGGCGTAGCTCTGGAACATGAAGTTCTCTTTGGTGAACAGCCGGTAGAACCAGAGGAGCCAAGGGCTGAAGTCGCTCAGATAGTGGAGGTTGACCGGCGTCGTCCCCAGCAAGGCATCGATTCGGAACTCTTTCATGAACCCGAGGGCGCGGTCGCGGTTGAGCAGCATCTCATTCTCCCTTCTTCGTTTTACAACAAGGCGGCAGCGACGCTCGACTTGGCCGCCTGCGTCTCGGCCCTACCATCGCCGCCAGCGGGAGCGGATTTCCCAATCTCGCTGGCGGCAATGTGCTAGGACTGGTGTCTCGCCTCCTGCTAGGCTACCGCACGCTCCGGTGCACCCGTCATCCGAGCGAGGTTTTGCTCAATCTCTTCCAGGGACTTGTCCTTGGTCTCGAAGCCGAAGAACACGAACGCGAGCAGGGCCAGGACCTGGAAGGCCGCCAAGTAGATGTAGGATGGCAGTATCGCATCCACCGAGGCCTGCGGCGTGACCAGATTGGAGGATCCGGCGATAATCGCCAACCCCAACGGACCGGTGATCTTGGCCAGGCTGCCAAATCCGTACGCGGAGCCCATCCCGCTGGTCCGGAGCGCAGCTGGCCAGACCTCCGCCGAGTATGGACCTGTGATGGCATAGGACCCATCGGTGACGAAGTACGTCGGGATCAGCACCAGTATGAACGCCGACACCGGGCCGAGGAAGGCGCTGTGGACGAGCCCAGTCACCACGAGGCCGACAGAGCCGATACAGGTGGCCAGGATGCCACCGGCTCGGCGGCCGAGGCGATCGGAAATGAAGGAGAAGGCCACACGCCCGCAAATGCCAGCCAGAGTCACGAAGATAAAGTAGAAGGCAGCCTGCGAGGCTGAGACGCTCAGCAGCAGTGCGATCAGGGTTGGGCCCCACAGGTTGATGCCGTACCCCGCGGACTGCATACCGTAGCTGGTGAGCCACGAGACCCCCCAGCTACGCTTGTACTTGAACAGCTCGCCCCACGAATGGCCCTTCACTACGACGCCATAACTGGGCGGCAGGACCACATCCTCGGGCTCCACCTCCAGCGCCCAGGCTATCGACCTGCGGGCCTCGTCGGTCCGGCCCCGCCGGGCCAGCCAGCGCGGCGACTCCGGCACCCATGCCCTGATCAGCAGGGTGAGCAGCGCAGGCAAGAGGCCAACCACGAACATGCCCCGCCAGCCGAAGGCTCCCGCGAGGAAAGCGCCGGACAGGGAGCCGAGCAGGGTGCCGCCCGGTACGAACACGGTGACCAGGCCGGCAACCTTGCCCCGCATGCGGACCGGCAAGAATTCCTGCACCAGGGGAAGGTCCACCGAGTAGAGACCGCCCACGCCGAAGCCCACGGCCACGCGGAAGATGGTCAGGAACAGCCAGTTGCCTTCGGGAGTGAGCGCGCAGATGCCGGTCCCGATGGAGAAGACGAGCACCGTTGCCATGAAGATGGGACGACGGCCCACCCTGTCCGCCATCCATCCGAAGAAGAACGCGCCCACGATGGCGCCGATCCCTGAGGAGAGTAGCATGATAACCGACTCTCCGTAGGTCAGATGCCACGGTCCCACTATAAACGCCAGCACGAACCCGATCATGAAGTAGTCGAAGAACTCGAGCATGTCGCCAATGATGGCGGCAGCGACGATCTTCTTCTGGTTCCCCGTCAAACGCTGCTGTCGGTCGAGCATGTCTAGCATCGGTATATATCTCCCCTTCTGTGTGGGAACGAGCCGGTTGCGGCTCACTTTAGAGCGCTCAGGGTCAATCTCGGAAGGTCCTGCCGGAAGTCCTCTTATTCCCTGCAATCACCCCCTTTCCATCGGGCTCCGTATGCGCCCATGCTCTTTCAGGAAGGGCAGCAGGATGCGCAGATGCACACCCCACCGGGTCACGCCCAGGCCTTGGGCGGCATGGCCGTCCTGTCGCTCACGGCGTCGATCACCACCGGCCTGTTTGCCGCTAAGGCTGTCTCCATTGCTCCTCGGAACTCGCTCGGGCGGGTTACTCGGATGCCCATGCAACCCATTTCCTCTGCCACTGTCGCGAAGTTCACATCTTTGAAGACCCAGAGTTCGTCGGACCGATCTCGCGAGCGGTCGCCGTAGGCGGCGAACAGGTTGGTAGTCGTCTGAGCCAGAGCGTGGTTGTTGTTCACCACCACGACGAGGTTGATGCCCATGCGGGCGCATGTCTCCAGCTCCGAGAGGTGGTAGAAGATACCACCGTCGCCTGTGAAGCAGACGACCGGTCTGTCGGGGAGGGCACACTTCACCCCGACAGCCCCCGGGAAGCCCCAGCCGAGGGTGCCGCCGCATCGGATGTACCGGTGGTTTGGCCCCTTTAGGTCAATCATGGTGCCGCTCCAGATGGCGGCATGGCTGGTGCAGGCCACCAATGCTGCGTCGTCGGGGAGGGATTCGGCGACCTCCTTGCAGATACGCTCCGGCCTCATAGGTACCGCGTCAGAGGTGTACATAGCAGCGACCGAGGTGCGCCACTCCTCGCGCAGTTCCTGGGCCCTGCGGACCCAGGACGGCCTGGCCTGCTCGTTCCCTGCCGCCTCGATCATCCGTTGGAGGGTTACCTTCGCGTCCCCGACCAGCCCGACCCTGACCTGGTAGTTTCGCCCGATCTCGGCCGGGTTGATGTCCATCTGGATGACCGGCGTCCCAGGGCGAGGGATCTTCCACAAGTTGGTCACCATGCTCCCCGCGCCGCTTCCGGCGAAGAATACAAGGTCAGCCTCGGCCACCACTCGGTTGGCGCAAGATCGAGAGTAGAGACCAACGACGCCGATGTGGAGCGGGTGATCGTTGGGGATGGCCGCCTTGCCGTTGAGGGAGGTAACGACAGGGATGGAGAGCTTCTCCGCCAGCTTCACTATCTCGGGACCCGCGTCGGAGGCGACCACGCCCCCACCCAGGACGATGACCGGTCTCTCGGCTGCCCCCAGGATGGCGATGGCCTCGTCGACGCGGTTCTTGTCGGGTTCGGGTCTGATCGCGGGGTACCTGCCGTACTGCTCCTCGACCATCAGCTCCAGGTCGCCTTCTCCCTGGACGCCTTCGCCGCCTCTTCCGGAGAGTTCCAGGTGGACCGGCCTCGGTGTGCCGGTGGTGGCCTCACGAAAAGCCTGTCGGAGGAGGTCCGGCAGCCGCTCCGTCTTGTCCACTCGGGCGTTGAACTTGGTGACCGAGTCGAACATGGTGAAGTCTTCGAGCTGCTGGTAGAGGTGCCGGTATCGGGAGTCGGGGTGCGGGCCTCCTGTGACGGCGATAACCGGCGAGTAGGATAGGTAAGCATCCCTTAGGCCGGTTGCGGCATTGGCGGCGCCCACTGTCTGGGTTAAGACAACGCCGGGTCTGTGCGCCCCCCGGGCGTAGCCATCGGCCATATATGCCGCTGCCACCTCGCTGTGGCACAACACTCTGGTAATGCCTAGCTCCTCCATCTCGACCAGGGCTCGACGCAAGATACCGGGCACGAAGAACACGTGGGTGACGCCGTATCCCTTCATCGCCTCGGCGAAGAAGCGGGCATCGGTCATGACGGCCATGGGAGAACCTCCATCGCTTCTGTCTGATCTCGAGCGGGTCACTTCCGCTCTCGTCCTCTTACAAAGCCACTAC
>JAJYKO010000175.1 GCA_021788565.1 Chloroflexota bacterium | reverse complement strand
AGGGGCCGCTCAATGGCGCTGCCATCTCCTATCTTGGGACCACGCTGTTCAAGAGCTTCTGGGGCCAGTTCGGCTGGATGGGCGTCCTCGTGGACGAAAGGATTTATTTCGTCCTGGAGATAGTCTCGGGCCTCGCGGCATTCGGCCTGCTGCTGTTCCTCTGGAGGGTGGTGTTCAGCAAGGGACTGCTCTCCCCGAGTCAGAGGGCATCGTTCGCGTTGATGGCTGCCGCGATCCTGGCGGTAGTGGCTGTCCTGGCCTACTACAACCTGACTTTCATCCAGGCTCAGGGGCGATACCTCTTCCCTGCGATACTGCCCATCGCGCTCTTCATGATCCTTGGGCTTCGCGAATTGATGGCGTCTGTCCACGCGAAGCTGCTGCTGACCCTCTCGGTAGGGGGCTTCGCCCTTCTGGACTTTGTCTGCCTGACCCGTTACGTTATTCCATACTTTAGATAGCGATTGGCGCACATTTCGCGTAGGGCTGGGCCCTGTGCCCTGCCGGCCGTTGCCGAAAGCACGCGGAGGGGCAGAGCGCCCCGCCCTACGAAGGAGGGAACGAAATGGAAATCGTGGCGCGACAGGGCTCGGTAACCGAGGTCGAAACGCCGCTGGTGGCGGTCAACATCTTCGAGGGAATGACCCAGCCCGGCGGCGCCACAGCCGCCGTCGATGGCGCTTTGGCAGGACTCATCTCCCAGTTGATCGCGGACGGGGAGATCAAGGGCTCGCTCGGTGAGGTCACCATAATCCACACTGGCGGAACGCTGAAGGCCGGCCGCGTCGCGGTGGTGGGTCTGGGCAAGCAGGAAAAGTTCGACCTCGACGCCATCCGAAGGGCTTCTGGAAGCCTCTTCAAGAAGGTGCGAGACCTGGGTCTAGGGAGCTTTTGCAGTGTGGTTCACGGCGCCGGGGCAGGGGGGTTGAGCCCGACGGAGTGTGCGCAGGCGATGGCTGAAGGGGCGATCCTAGCTTCGTATGGCTACCGGCAGTTCAAGACCATGGGGCCGGCACGTGGCGAGGTCGAGCGGATGACCCTCGTGGAGATGGACGTGGCGAAGGTACCTGAGATCGAGGAGGGCATCCGGCGAGGCGAAGTTTTCGCTGCCGCGACGGTGACGGCCCGAGATATCGCCGCCGCCCCCCCGAATCTGGGAACGCCGGAGTACGTCGCCGAGCGAGCCCGGGAGCTGGCGGCCCGATACGGTCTGGATTGCCGGGTGATGGGGCCGGACGAGATGCAGGAAATGGGCATGGGAGCCATCATGGCCGTGGGGCAGGGCAGCGTCCATCCGCCGCGGATGGTCGCGCTCTGGTACAAGGGCGATCCCGGTAGTCAGAAGCTCGTCGGCCTGGTGGGCAAGGGGATCACCTTCGACAGCGGGGGCATCTCCATCAAGCCCTCTCAGAACATGGATCGGATGAAATACGACAAGTCGGGAGCGGCGGCCGTGCTGGGGGCCATGCAGGGGATCGCCGAGCTCAAGCCGAAGGCGAACGTCCTCGGCGTCATGGCCCTTGCCGAGAACCTGCCCGGCGGCAACGCCTTCCGGCCCGGCGACATCATAAGGGCGATGAACGGAAAGACCATCGAGGTGATCAGCACCGACGCCGAGGGCCGGCTGGTACTCGCCGATGCGCTCGCCTACGCGGTGCAGCAAGGAGCGGACCCGGTGGTGGACCTCGCGACCCTGACGGGCGCGGTCGTGACGGCGCTCGGGACCGGCGGGGCGGGCCTTATAGGCAACGACGATGCGCTGATGCGGCAGCTCCAGGACACGGGAGATCGCGTCGGAGAGCGACTGTGGCCGCTGCCAATGTGGGAAGAGTATCTGTGGGAGCAGGTGAAGAGCGAGTTCGCGGACATCAAGAACTCCGGCGGCCGGCAGGCGGGGGCGCAGGTCGGCGCGCTGCTGCTTTCCCTGTTCGTGGACAAGGCGAAGTGGGCGCACCTGGACATAGCGGGCGTCGCGTGGATCGATTCCGACCAGGTGGTGATGTCGAAGTCGTACCTTCCGAAAGGGCCGACCGGCTTCGGTGCCCGTCTACTCATGGAGTTCGTGCAGAAGCAGGCGGAAGGATAGGTGAGCGGGGAGCCAGCGGCGATCGGTGAAGCGCAAGCAGCGGACGACAGCAAGCGAGAAGAAAGTAAAAAGGCCTCTTCTAGCTCCTCGCCGCTCGCTTCTCGTTTATCGTCTCTCGCGTCCAACTTCTCCGTGCTCGCCGTCTGCCTCGGATTCGCCGGACTGGCGGTCATCTTTCTATACCAGACTCTCTTCACCGGCAAGGTCCTATTACCTGCCGACAACCTCTATTCATACCCGCCTTGGGATAGCTACGCCGCCCAGTTCGGCATCTCTTTTCCCCACAACGAGCTGCTTAGCGACGCCGTCCTGCAGAACTACGAATGGAAGAAGTTCTTGCGGGACTCGCTCGCAGCAGGGCAGATCCCCTTCTGGAATCCATACATCCTGGCCGGCCAGCCGTTTCTGGCGGCCGGCCAAGCCGGAGTGCTGTATCCACTGGGGATCATCTTCCTGGTTGTGCCTCTCGCCCAGGCATACAGCCTCTACACGGCTCTGCACGTAGCGCTCGCTGGTATCTTCACTTTTGCCTTCCTCCGCGCCATAGGCTCCAGCCGGTTCGGCGCGGCAGTGAGCGGCATCACCTTCGCGTTCAGCGGTTTCATGGTGGTGAGCTTCATCTGGCCAATGGTTATCGGCGTGGCGGTGTGGCTGCCCCTGGTGCTCCTGGCCACGGAGAAACTCATTTGCCTGATAACCGAAAATGAACAGCGAACTGCAAGCGGCGAACGGGTTTTGCCTATCAGCGATCAATCCTCAGTCTCCAGTCCTCAGCCCTCGTCCGGAACGCGGCTCATAAAGGGGGTCCTGTGGGCGGTGGTGTTCGCGTCCGCGGTCGGCATTCAGTTCCTGGCGGGTCACATGGAGATCAGCGGCTACCTGTTGGCAACCACCGGCTTCTACGCGGCGGGCCGGCTGATCGTGGGGACGTGGCACAACTTGGATCGCGCGAGGTCGGTACTTAGTAGGGAGAAGCGAGAAGCTGGGAGCGAGAAGAAGGCATCTATCTTTCTCGCCTCCCGCTCCTCACTCCTCACGGCCCTCGCTTTGTCAGGGCTTGTGGTGGTGGGCGCGGCCCTCGCGGCTCCCCAGCTTCTGCCCTTTGGCGAGCTGGCGAACCACAGCTTCCGCGCATCATCCGTTACGTACGAGCAGGTAGTCGGATGGGCGTACCGGCCCACCCAGCTTGTGGCCTTCCTGATGCCCGACTTCTTCGGCAATCCTACACGCCACTCTTTCTGGGACCTGCTTGCCAATAAAGAGGTCGATGTCACCGTCAACTCTTTCGGCCAACCAGTGAAATCGATCTTCTGGGGAGCAAAGAACTACATAGAGGGCACCGGATACGTCGGAATCTTGCCTCTGCTCCTGGCCTCTCTTGCCCTCTTGAAGAGGCGCGATCGCTATACCTGGCTCTTCGCTCTGTTGGCGGTATTGTCTCTCGCCCTAGCCTTCGGCACCCCCGTGTACGGCCCGTTCTACTCGGAGATCCCTGGCTACGACCAACTCCATACCCCATTTCGGTGGGTATTTCCTTACACTTTCGCCGTGGCAGTCCTCGCGGGTCTGGGCGCCTCGGCGATAGCAGAGGGCCGTCCAGCCACCCATATGATCGGTAAAGCCAGACTGTGGGTGGATGAGCGCGCGCGCACCCTTGCCGTTGTGGCGGGATTGGCCGTGGGCGGCGGCGTTCTCCTCGCGGCCAGTCTCGCGGCCGCGCTGCTATTCGCGGAGCCGTCCCTCAATCTCGCTCAGTTCATCGTTCAGCACTCGTCGGCTCTCAGACACGGCTTTCCTGACGGCAGGGCGTTCTTCTTCTACGAGTTCCGGAATCTTGGTTTGCTGGCGCTGCTAATGACGGCCTCAGGGTTGGTGCTCACACTGCTGCTATTCCGCCGCGACCGCTGGGTGAAGGCCGGCGCGCTGGCCTTCATCATCGCCGACCTCTTCTATTTTGGCATGGGCTTCAACACCGCTTCGGACCCTGGTTTGCTGAGGTTCACCCCGCCGTCTGTCAAGTTTCTGCAAGAGGATAAATCGATCTTCAGGATCGCCTCCTACGGTCCAGGCAGGGCGCTGATCCCTGACGCGCCCATGGCATTCGGGATCCAGGACGCGCGAGGATACGACTCGCTGATCTTGAGAAACTACGTCAATTACATGGAAGCAGTTGGGCAGCAAGGGTACCTCCTTCAGAATCGAATCGAATCGATCTTCAACCCTTCGTCGCTGAACTCGCCACTGCTCGATCTGTTGAATGTGAAGTACCTGGTGAGTCTCGGGCCGGTACACTCACCCAACTTCACCCTAGTTTACGACGGCGAAGTGAGAATCTACAGAAACGAAGCCGTCCTCCCCCGGGCTTTCCTCGTGGAACGAGCTGTCGACGTACCCGACGAGAGTGATGCACTGCGACAGATGACCGCTGCGAGCTTCGATCCTAGGGAGACTGTGGTCGTCGAGAGAGGACAGACCGGTGAGGCGGCAGGGGGAGCGAAAGAGCAGGAGAGCGGGCAATCGAGCGGCGCATCCACTGGCATCCCGTACCCAACATCCAGCACCCAACACTCGCTGATCACGTCGTACACGCCAAACAGAGTGGAGATAAGCGCCAATGCCACGGCGGAGAGCTACCTGGTGCTCTCCGATGTCTACTATCCGGGCTGGCGAGCTACGGTCGACGGCGTTGATACACCGATCTTGAGGGCAGATGATACCTTCCGTGCCGTGAAACTACTGCCCGGGAAGCACGCTGTGGTCTTCGAGTTCAAGCCGTTCTCCTTCCAGTTGGGGCTGTTTGCCTTCATGGTGGCCTCCAGCCTGATCCTGCTGGCCCTCGGCTCGGTCGCTGTTCTGCGGTTCTATCCGAGGAGCGCGGACTCGACTATCCAGCGGCTCACCAAGAACTCCGTCTTTCCCATGGCCACCTCGCTGCTGAACAAGCTCCTGAGCATGGGCTTCGCGATGTACATGCTGAGAGTGCTCGGTGCGGAGGGCGCTGGGAAGTACGCCTTCGCTGTGGTGGTGCTCGGTTACCTGGATATCCTCGCCAACTTCGGCCTTGGGACGCTTCTCACCCGCGAAGTAGCGCGAGATCGAGCCGCGGCCAACCGCTACCTGGGCAACACCCTGGCGACGCGCATGCTCCTCTGGGTTCTGGCGATGGTGGTTGTCGGGATGCTGCTCGGCCCGCTCTCGGGCCCGCTGGGCGTCACCCCGGACGTCGGATTGGCGATCCTGCTGCTTGCCATTGGCCTCCTGCCATCCATGGTGGCCGGGACCCTCAGTTCCCTCTTCCAGGCCTACGAGAAGTTCGAGTACCCGGCCGCTGTCACCGTGCTGACGACCGTCATCACGCTCGTCCTGGGCGTGACTGCCCTCGGAGCCGGTTTCGGGTTCGTCGGGCTGGCCGGGGTTTCGGTGGTGGTGAACCTCGTGACCATGTTGGCCCTTCTGGGGTTGATGAGGGCCGCCCTTTTCAGACCGAGGCCGGAGTTCAATCTCGGCTTCTCACGGGAGATGGTGAGGGTCTCATATCCGCTGATGCTGAACAGTTTGCTTAACTCGCTCTTCTTCCGCATGGACAGTCTGATGCTGAAGCCGATCGCGGGCAACGCTGCTCTGGGCTACTACAGCACCGCCTACAAGTTCATCGACGGGCTGGGCATTATCTCTTCCAGCTTCACGCTGGCGCTTTTCCCGCTGTTTTCCCGGTACGCGCAATCATCCAGGGAGTCGCTCGCCCGCACTTTCGGCCTCGCTCTCAAGCTACTGCTGATGGTGAGCCTGCCCATCTGCGTTGGCGCCACGCTGATCGCCCCGGAAATCATCCTCTTGTTCGGCGGGCCAGACTATCTGCCCAACTCGGCAATAGCGCTGGAAATCTTGATCTGGTTCCTGCCCTTCAGCTTCGTCAACGGCGTGACCCAGTACCTGCTGATCGCCATCAATCAGCAGAGGTTCATCACCTTCAGCTTTGCCATCGCCACCGCCTTCAACCTGGCGGCCAACCTGCTGCTGATCCCGCGCTTTGGCTATGTCGGTGCGGCGATCTCCACGGTGCTCTCGGAGTGGGTGCTGATGGTCCCATTCTGGTATTGTGTGCGGCGGCATCTGCCGCCCATCTCCCTGCCGCGTCTGTTCTGGCGACCCCTGGTGGCCTCGGCTGTGATGGGGCTGGAGGTCTGGCTGCTGCGTGGCTGGAGTTTGCCACTGGCCGTGGCCCTGGCCCCGGTAGTGTACGGCGCCGGGCTACTGGCGCTACGCGCCTTTGACCAGGAGGAGATGGTGATGTTGCGCAAAGCCCTCCCATGGAGAAGATAACCGTCGATACAAGGCGAATGCATCAGCTGGCTCTCAGAGGTAATACCGTCTTGAAAGTGCCGAGAACAATCGCGGCCATTTTGCTGATCTCTGCCCTCGGATTCGGGCTGAGGATATGGAGTATAGGCTGGGGCATGCCCTACACGTTCCACGGCGACGAGCCCAAGTACCTGGCCCGTGCCGTCAACATGTTGATGAACGGGGATCTCAACCCCCACTACTTTGAGAACCCACCGCTGCTGACATACGTCATTCTGTTGGAGCTTCAGCTGTTGCTGCACGCTGGCCAGCTCCTCGGCGTTCTCCACAGCGCCACCGATATCGGTACGCAACAGCTGGTGGACCCTACGCCCCTCTACGTCCTCGTTCGGACTCAGGTCGCGCTTATGGGCACCGGCACCGCGCTGCTGACCTATCTAATTGCCAGGCGGCTGCTGGACGCAAAAGTCGCGCTGCTGAGCGCCCTGCTGCTGGCAGTGGCCTTTCTCCAGGTGCGGGACTCTCACTACGCGGTCAATGACGTTCCTGCCACCTTCCTGCTGATGATCAGCGTCTACTTCGCTACACGGGTGTTCTCCGAAGGAAGGCGAAGAGACTACCTCCTCAGCGGCGTTTTCCTCGGCCTGGCGGTTGCCACCAAGTACAACGTCGGACTGGGGGCGGTCGCCCTGCTGTCGGCGCATCTGCTGAGGCAGCAGAAGTCTCAGCGGTTGCGGGACATCCGATCTGCCCTTCCGCTGCTTGGGGCCGCCGCGGCCTCCCTACTGGCCTATCTGGCGGCTAATCCTTACACCCTGCTGGACTCCGCCGCTTTTCTGAAGGACTTCGCCTCCCAGTATCGCTGGACCGCGGACCCATACAGCACTTCCGACACCTCCATGGCCGGGATGATACTGAGGGTGTTGTCTGTGGGAATGGGCCCCGCCGTCCTCGTCGCCTGCGTCGTGGGCGTGGTTGTCATGGCGTTCCGGCGGCACAGGGAGGTTCTGCTGCTTGCATCGTTCCCTGTGGTCTATCTGGCGTTCTTCCTGATGGGGTCCAATCTCTTTTACGCGCGTTTCGCAATCCCGCTGCTTCCATTCATCGCGATCTTCGCGGGTTACGGTGCCGTTTATGTGGTGCAATCGGCTAGGCTCGTGGCCCCGAGGGAAGCCGTGGCTGTTCTCGCGGTGGCTCTGATTGGACTGATGGTTGTGCCCTCTCTCGTTCTCGATGTCAGGAGCGACTCTCTCCTGAAGGCTGAGGACACCAGGGTGATGCTGGGACGTTGGGTTGAGGAGAACGTGCCGCCTGGCAGCAAGATCGCGCTGGAGGGCTACACCTTTCTGGACAGTGAGGGGCGGCAGACGGGGCCGCTGGACATCAAGTACTCACTGCACGTCGTACCCAGCCTGCGGGTCGACCCGCTGGATTTCTTCGTTCAGGAGAAGTTCGACTACCTGATCTCCAGCTCCTTCGTGTACGCGCGGTACGACCTGAGTCCGGACGCCAAAGCCTCGGCGATCCAGTACTATCAGGAGCTAAATCAGCGCTTCCCGCTGGTGGCGACCTTCTCCCCGACTGCCGACGGCCACGAGCTCCCGTTCCTCATGGACGAAGAGATCACGCCCATCTACACCGTGCTCGATCGAGTGCGCCCCGGTCCCACTATCAAGGTGTACAGGGTCGGCCCACCTCTTCGGTACAGTGTCGACTGGCTGGATGCCGCCGTCCCGGCTCAACTTTCCCCGAGCCAGCGGACAACTTTCCAGGTTACGGTCCGGAACGTAGGGAACGTCCCGTGGCCGGCGGAGGGCTACACCCCTGTACGGGTGGGGTACCACTGGCTCGACGCGGCGGGCAAAGAGGTGCAGGTACCGGAGCAGCACGGCCAGCTCTCTCAGCAGGTGGACCCCGGCGGTCAGGCCACCTCCCAGCTCAGCGTGGTCGCGCCCGCCGCTCCCGGGGAGTACACGTTACGGCTGGACCTGGTGCAGGAGAACTTCAGCTGGCTCTCCGCCAAGGGTGCCCAGACCAGGGACGTGAAGGTGACCGTGAGGTAATTTGACCCGGCTCTGAAGAGCGTCGATCAGTTAGTGTGTCGTTCCTTACATACCTGATCGGCTCGCAGGCGTGCGTAGCCACAGCCAGCTGAGCGGCGCACTGGCAAGCCGGTTGGAGCTCCAGGCTCGAGGGCTGAACGCAAGCTTGTACGAAGGGGAGGAAGCCATGGCGAGAGTGCCTTACGTAGATCTCTCGGAGTCAGAGGGACAAT
>JAJYKO010000174.1 GCA_021788565.1 Chloroflexota bacterium | reverse complement strand
TGCTGTATGTAGCAGGTGCCAGGCGCGACGGCGATGAGTTGACAATTCTCGTAGAGGGGATCGACCTTGCCTCCGTCTCGATGACGGCGTTCAAGCTCGCCTGACTTCGACCGGGCAGGCGACAAATCCTCGGCGACGTTGTAGACTGTGGCGCGGACTACCCCTTCAGCTCGGACCATTCAGTCAGCTCGGACCATCCAGACGGTTCGTCCACTCTACAACAACCCGGGGAAAGTTATGAGCAAGCTCTTCTGTACAATGCCTTTCTCGAGACTCTTACCTTGGAGGGGATTGGCTGCGGTGCCCGTGGCACTCACCCTCTGGCTTCTGCTGAGCAGCGGTGTAGCTTACGCGGACCGGTGGGGGCCACCCTATCAGGCGCACGTCATAGTCGACCACGCGGTTGTCTACAGCAAACCGGACCAATCTTCGCCGCCAGTCGGCCCGCTGGGGAAGAACGCGATCGTCGTCGTTCTGGCGGAGACGACGGGGTCCGATGGATCCAGCTGGGTCCAGGTGCCGGTCGGTTTCATGCCTGCGAGCGACGTCTCGGAGTTCTACACGCCCTGGACCGCTCAGGTCTCGGTTCCGTCAGTATCCGTCTACGCCAAACCGTACGAGGCCAGCGGGATCATGCGTACCGCGGTGAAAGGTGATCTCTTGCGGGTGATGGGCGTGTCCCACGGGCTTGAAGGGGACGGAAACGTATGGTGGGCTACCACCGCCGGTTACGTGCCGCTGGGGACCATCGAGTGGGCTACCAACGACTGGGCAAGCTGGTGGCAGCTTCCCGCGGCGTCCGAGGCCCCCAAGGGGTGGTGGGGTGTAGTTACCGGACAGGCGAACGTGCGTGCGGCGCCCACCACCCAGTCGCCGGTGCTCGGCGTATTCGACGGGGGCGAGCATGTGAAAGTGCTGGCTGAGGAACATGGCGAGTCGATCAACGGCAGTTCCGTATGGTACCGCATTGACGGCGGGCGTTACGCGGGAGGGCGGATCTTCAGCTCGTTTGTGCAGCGGCTGCCGGATCCGAAGCCGAACACGACTCCGCCGGAGGGAGGTTCCCCCAACGGCTCCTGGATTGTGGTAGATAGGGCCGCATCCAGCCTTACCTTCGTGAAGGACGGCAAGCCGGTCTTTGTGACCTATGTGGCGTTGGGCCTGGCTGGGGTTGCCACACCCACCGGCACTTACATTACCTTCGGCAAGTTCATCGGGGACCGCATGTCCAGCAACAACGTGCAGAACCCCACGCACCCATACGATCTTCCGAACGTGCCGTTTACTCAGTATTACAAGGACGGGGGGTACGGGATCCATGGTACCTACTGGCACGACTACTTCGGCTCACGCCAGAGTCAGGGGTGTGTCAACCTGACCTGGACGGACGCTGAGTATCTGTTCGGGCTGACCCTGCCCACCCTGCCACCCGGCGCCACCGAAGTCTGGGGCCATACAGGCACGGCGACCCCGGTCGTGATCCTCAAGTGACGAAGACCGATGAAGTAGGAGCCAGCTCCAGCTGGCGACCGGTCCGGTCACGCGATGGATCGAGTGGCACTCGTATCGGCGCCAGGGCCATCGCCGGCAGGAGCCGGCTCCTACGCGCCATCGGTTTCGCAGCCGAGGCTGCTTCACAGTTCGCCGCGAAGCGGTGTTCGCTATTGGATTGACACGGCGAATCCCCTCCAGTAAAGTACGGCCCAGAGAGGATTGGTGTGATCGGTCCCCAGCATTGCCGCTCCCTCTGGCAGTGTCGCCAACCGCCAATCGCGCCCATTCATCGATTCCACTATTTCCGGCGGGAACGCTCGCCTGGCGGCATCGGGGCGGGATCAGCGGTCCTGCCCAATGGGGGGCGTCAATGTCAGCAGAAGACGATGAGCTGCATCCGGCCTATCCTTACCTGAAGACCAGCCTGCCCGGTCCACAGGCGCAGGAACTGGTGGAGAGGGACCGCGCGGTCCTATCGACTTCCTACACTCGGGACTATCCACTCGTTGCCGAGAGCGGAAGAGGGATGTGGATCACCGATCCCGACGGCAACCGCTTCCTCGACATGTCGGCGGGCATCGCCGTGTGCTCCACCGGACACTGCCACCCTGCTGTGGTCCAGGCGATCCAGGATCAGGCAGCCAAGTTGATTCACATGTCCGGCACCGATTTCTACTATCGGCCCGAGATTGAGCTGGCCGAGCAGTTGGGGCGAGTCTCAAACGTGACCGGAGAGAAGCCCCGGGTATTCTTCGCCAACTCAGGCACCGAGGCGGTGGAGGGTGCGATCAAGCTGGCGCGACATGCCACCGGGCGCCATCAGGTGATCGCCTTCTTCGGAGCATTCCACGGGCGTACCCTCGGCTCGCTTTCCATCACGGCCAGCAAGCCGGTACAGCGCCGCGGCTTCTCGCCGGTAATCCCCGGAAGCTTCCATGCCCCCTATGCCTACTGCTATCGGTGTGTCTTCAAGCACAGCTATCCCGACTGCGGTATGGAGTGCGTCCGCTTCATCGATCAGGTCCTCTTCGAGACAGTGATCTCCCCGGAAGAGGTGGCGGCGATAGTAGTCGAGCCGATCCAGGGCGAGGGCGGCTACGTGGTACCGCCGCCACGGTTCCACGAGGAGCTGCGGGCTCTTGCAGATCGACACGGGATCCTGTTGATCGCGGACGAGGTGCAGTCGGGAATAGGCCGTACCGGCAAGATGTTCGCTATGGAGCACTGGGGAGTGGAGCCGGACATCCTCATCACGGCCAAGGGGATCGCTTCGGGCATGCCGCTCGGGGCTATCGTCGCCAGTTCGAAGATCATGAACTGGCCGCCGGGCTCCCACGGCACCACTTTCGGGGGGAACCCTGTCGCCTGCGCAGCCGGACTCGCGACCCTGAAACTCGTGGAGGACGAGTTGATGGCCAATGCTGCCGCGGTGGGCTCCTACATGCTGGATAAGGTGCGCGAGATGCAGGAGAGACATCCATTGATCGGGGACGTTCGGGGAGTCGGGCTGATGATCGGCATCGAGCTGGTCAGGGATCGCACCACAAAGGAAAAGGCGACGACCGAACGAAACAGGGTGATTCATGGATGCTTCGATCGCGGGGTGATCGTGCTGGGAGCCGGAGCCAACGTTGTGAGACTCTGCCCTCCACTGATCATCACGCGGAGCGAGGCCGCCGTTGCCCTCGGCCGTTTGGACGAGGCCCTGACAGAAGTGGAAACGGCATCTTGATTTGGGGAACAACCTGGTGATGGACGAGGGAGCGGAGCGCATCGCTCGGGGGGTGACGCGGGGCCGGCAGTTCGAGATCGAGGTCGACGGCGGGCCGGTTGTGGCGTTCGAAGGAGAGACCGTGGCATCCGCCATCCTGGCCTCCGGGAGGCCTATTCTGCGTTTTACCAGTCGACGTGGCGAGCCCAGGGGGATCTTCTGCGGCATGGGTGTTTGCTTCGACTGCGCGATGACCATAGACGGCATTCCCAACGTGCGCAGCTGTGTGACACCGGCCGAGGCAGGGATGAAAGTGCAGACGCAGCGTGGACTGCCGGAGGTCGGCAACAGTGCTCGAGACTGATATTGCCATCGTGGGTTCAGGGCCGGCCGGCCTGGCCGCGGCGGCAGAAGCAGCGGCGAGCGGGGCACGGGTCACCCTCATAGACGAATACCTCCGGCTGGGCGGCCAGTTCTTCAAACATATGCCGCCCGCCTTCAGCCTGGAAGACACGGCGGCGCTAGGGAAGGATTACGCCCGCGGCCAGCAGTTGATGTCGCTGGTAACCTCGACGAACGTGGAGATCTGGCTGAACACGCTCGTGTGGGGAGCCTTTGCGGAGCACGTTCTGGCACTGGTGCGCGACCACGAGAGCGTGGAGTTGAGGGCGAATAAGATCATCGTGGCGACAGGCGCCTACGACAAGCCTCTGCCATTTCCTGGTTGGACGCTGCCGGGCGTGATGACGGCGGGGGCAGCCCAGACACTTGTGAAGAGCCAGGCGATCCTGCCGGGGAGCCGAGTGCTACTGGTGGGGACGGGGCCGTTCCAGCTGCCAGTGGCTCACCAGCTTCTGCACGGAGGGACGAAGCTTGTGGCTACAGTGGAGGCCGTGAGCTTCGGTAGCCTGGTACAGGGCGTCTCTGGTGCCGCCGCGAGGCTCGATCGGACTCTCGAAGGGTTCGGCTACTGGAAGGAGATACGCACGTCCGGCGCGCCCTTTATCTTCGGGCACACGATCGTGGAGGCGCGAGGCGATGATCGGGTTCGCGAGGCCGTGATTGCGGCCATCGACGATGACTGGAGGGTCAAGCCCGGAAGCGAGCGAGTCTTTGAGGTTGACACTATCTGCATCGCTTTTGGGTTCCTGCCCTCCACACAGATCACGCGACTGCTCGGGTGTTCTGAGCGGTTTGATATCCAGGCCGGCGGCTTCCTTCCCAGGCACGATGAGAACCTGGAGACCAGCGTCCCCGGGGTGTTCGTGGCCGGTGAGGTCGGGGGCATAGGCGGATCGGACGCGGCGCTCGCCGAGGGCCGGCTGGCAGCGCTGTCGGCTGTACGCCAGCTCGGGCTGATGGACCAGGCCGATGCCGAGCGAAGGTCGGCGGTGCTGCGGAAAGAGGTTCAGAAAGCGCGGCGATTCGCGGACTACCTGAACCGATCCTTTACCATCAAACCGGCGGCTTTTGAACGCATCCCGGACGATACTGTGGTCTGTCGATGCGAGGAGGTGACGGCCGGCGACGTCAGGCGAGCGGTTGCCGAAGGGGCACGATCCCTCAAGACAATCAAGATCGTGACCCGCGCGGGTATGGGGCTATGCCAGGGTCGCATTTGCAGTTCGGTGGTGACTCAGTTGGCGTCCGTGGCGTCCGGCCGGACGGTGGAGAGCTTTGGCGGTGCGAGCATGCGCCCGCCTGTAAAGCCGGTTCTTATGGGCGATCTAGCCCGGGGCGCACGGCAGTAGAACGTTAGGCGCTTGTGGCGTCGGGCATAAGGCCCGACGTTCTCGGTTCCCAGGGGCAGCATCGGGCGCAACGCGACCGAGCGTAGCGTTGCGGACTCCCGACGCTACACGGCGCAACATGTAGTGTAGACTGGAAGGAGAGAGTCGTGGACCTAGCACTGCGCGTTCTACTCAGGAGACTGGTCGGAAGAAGCAGACGAGCAATGTTCCTTACCCTCGGCGTCGTTGCGTCCGTAGTCGCGCTCGCAGCTTGCAGTTCGACGCCGGCGGCAGCGCCAACAGCGGCCCCGAAGCCGGCAGCGCCTGCCGCCACTTCGGCTCCAGCGGCTCCGGCGGCGCCAACCACCGCGGCAGCAGCACCCGCGACAGCGGCGGCTCCAACGACTGCGGCGGCAGGTCAGCCGGCAGCCGCCACAGGCGCACCCACGAAGATCGGTGTGCTCACGCCGTTGTCGCCTCCAGGTGACACGGGGGCCGGCCAGCTCATCGTTCGCGGCGCCGAACTCGCGGTGGACTACATCAACCAGCGGATGGGATCTGACTGGGTGAAGACCAATTCCCTGCCTGGGCCGATCCAGCTGGTGAAGGGCGATGACGCCGGCACGCCCGCGGTTGGTGTCACTGCATTTCGCAAGATGGTTCAGGAAGATCACGTGGCAGGAGTGGTCGGACAATTCCACAGCTCGGTTACGGTGGCGCTGATGCCGGTGGCCGAACAGCTGAAGGTCCCGATGTTCTCGTCCCAGTCGTCCGACACCAGCATCACCAGCAAGCACATGATGTACACCTTCCAGACGCACGCGATCACCAGTGACCGCGCAGCGGTCGTGGCCAATTTCATAGCCGCCAACACTGACAAGTTCAAGAAGATCGCCATAGTTGCCGAGAACACCGACTACGGCACCGGCAACATCGACGCTCTCAAGCCCCTGCTCGCCAAGATAAGTGGCGTCACCTACAAGGATTGGGTCTTCGACAACAAGAGCACCGACCTTTCTCCCCTGCTGCTGCAGGTGAAGCAGTTCGATCCGGACCTGATCTACAATCTGGGAGTCGGCGCCCCCGCCTACCTGATCGTCAAGCAGTCCTACGACGTTGGTCTGATGCCGAAGGCCTACCAGCTGATCTCCTACGACCTCCCGATACGGCCGGAGTTCTGGCAGAACCTCGGCGACAAAGGGAAAGGGATCATCTTCGTTTCGTACTACCATCCCCAGCAGAAGCTGACCGACGCCGGCAAGTGGTTCCAGACTGCCTATCAGCAGAAGTACAACGAGGCCGCGCCCTACTCCGCATTCCAGGGGTTCGGCAACACCGTGATCCTGGCCCAGGCGATCAACCAGGCCAACTCTACCGATGGAGCGGCCATTGTGAAGACACTGGAGACGGGCAAATTCACCAACTGGAACGCGAGCCCCGTGAATTTCCCGGAGGCAGCCGGGGTGGACTGGCATCGAGTCAAGATCCCAATGTTGCTGCTTCAGTACACGGCCACGAACCAGGACTTCACAAAGGCGGCGATCGTGTTCCCGCAGGATATGAAGACCGGAAACGTGACGAAGCCATAGTAGCGAACCAGGTATCCGTGACAACCTTGGGGCGGGGGCTCGTCCCCCGCCCCAAGGGTTGTGCGGTCTCATGGTGGCATGCGTAGCGAACGCAGAAACGAGGTGTCTAGGCAGGTTGACTAAATGGTAGCAATCGTTGCCCAGGTCCTGATTGTCGGTCTACTCATGGGCGCCGTTTACGCGCTGATGGCTATTGGCATCACGTTTATCGCCAGCATCATGAAGTTGATCAACTGGTCGATGGGCGAGTTCTACATGATTGGCAGCTACCTCCAGTACTATCTCATCGCCCTCGTGCTCGGTCCCGCGCTCTGGTACGTAGCTCTTCCAGTCTCGATGCTGGGCGTCTTTCTCCTTGGGCTGGTAATCCAGCGGGGATTGCTTGCCCCGATGTTTAAGCAGGCCGAGGCGTACCGGTTCGAGTACGCCACCATAATCACTATTGCCCTATCGGTGTTGCTTCAGAACCTTGCCGTCGTTCTCGCTGGGCCGTACCAGTGGGCGCCCAAGGACTACCTCCCGTCGGTGGTCCTCGCGAACCTCGGCCTGAGCATCAACGGCAGCCGGCTTGCAGCCGCCATCGGTGCCGCTGTCATACTGATCGTCTTCTACCTCTTCCTGAAGCGGACGATGATCGGGCTCTCGTTTCTCGGCACTGCCCAGAACCGCCTGGCAGCCGAGACCGCGGGCATCGCGATCCGCCGTGTGGACACCATCGGCTTTGCGCTGGGTGTGGCGATGGCGGCGGCGGCCGGCGCGCTGCTCGCCCCAGTCTTTCTGGTTTACCCTACCAACGGAGCCACGAGCACGATGAAGGGGTTCGAGATCATCGTGATCGGTGGCATAGGCTCGCTTCCTGGCTCGGTTGTGGCAGCCTTCTGTCTCGCACTGGTCGAGAGCTTCGGATCGGTCTTCATCTCGCCCGCGTACCAGGACCTGTACGGTTTTGTCTTCCTCATCGCCTTCCTGGTTCTGAGACCGCAAGGGCTGTTCGGCGAGCGTGAACGACGTGTCTAAGATACCAGTGGGAATCCAGCAGTCTAAGTCGACCGCGGGCGGAACTCTTCGAGGGAAAGCGGGCCCTATCGGCGCGGGGCTGGTCGCGTTGGTCGCGCTGATCGTGCTGCCGTTCTTCCTCAACGGCTATGCCGTTCAGGTTGTGACCATCGGCTACTACTACGTGATGCTCGGCATCAGTTGGAATATCCTGGCCGGCTACACCGGCCAGTTCTCGCTGGCTCAGCACGCCTTCGCGACTATCGGCGCCTACGCGTCTGCCGCTGTGGTGCTGGCGCTGAACCTGCCGCTGCCGGTGGGCATTCTTGCGGCGATTGTCGTGGCCGGCCTGATCGGGTACGGACTCGGGTGGGCGACGCTGGGAATGCGAGGCGTCTACTTCGCCATAGCGACGTGGGCTTTTGCCGAATCGGTGCGGATCCTGATTGGGATCAACTACCAGATCACGCGTGGCGACATGGGGCTGACCGTTCCGTATCTTTTCGCGACGCCCGACCCAACCCCCTACTACTACGTGTTTCTGGTTGCCGCTGCCCTCACCCTTCTGCTCAACGTAGCCATGCTCAGGATGAAGATCGGGTACCGCATGCGAGCGATTCGAGATGACCCAGAGCTCGCCGTGGCCTGCGGCGTCGACGTTTTCAGGTGGAAGAGATGGGTGTTCACCATAAGCACCGCCGTCGCGGGGTTGGCCGGCGCCCTGTACGGTCACACGATCGGCCTGCTCAGCCCGAACCAGGCCAGCTTTACCCAGATGGCGTTCGTGATTATTGCGGTGGTGCTAGGAGGCTATCGAACACTGTGGGGCCCGGTGGTGGGTGGGCTCCTGGCCCAGGGATTTGCCGAGGCGCTCAGGTTCTCAGCTGAGGCACGCTTCGTCCTGTTCGCTGTGATGGTGATCGCCATCATGCGGCTGTATCCACCAGGGATCGTTGGATTTGTCCGGCAGATCGCGACGGGAATTAGGACGGGCAAGGGCGGACCGGGGGTCAGCAGCGAAAAGGTGACGTCCAGTGGGGGTGGCTAGCGGTGGCCCAGGCAATGCTGCAGCTGGATAGCGTTACCAAGCGTTTCGGCGGCACGGTCGCGGTCGACGAGGTCACAGCGTCCTTCGAGGCAGGGCTGATCTACGGATTGCTC
>JAJYKO010000173.1 GCA_021788565.1 Chloroflexota bacterium | reverse complement strand
GATGGACCTGCGGCTGTTCACCGGAAGGCTATTCGCACTGGCAAACCTGGCATGTTTGCTCAACGGCATCTCCCGAGGAGCGGTGTTGTTCTTGTTGATCTTCTTTCTGCAGGGGCCTTACGGCCAAAACCCACTGATGGCTGGCATCATGATGGCTCCATTCGGAATCGCCTTCATGGCCGTGGGACCGTTGAGCGGTTTCCTTTCTGACCGTCACGGGGCACGAGGGCTTGGAACGGCGGGCCTTCTGATCTCGGCCGTCGCCCTAGCCGGACTTGGCTTCATCACCAACATAACCCCGTACTGGGAGCTGGCCGTCTTGATGGCGGTTATTGGTGCGGGTGCCGGCCTGTTCAACTCTCCAAACATCAACGTGATCATGACCTCAGTCCGACCCGGGCAGAGGGGAATGGCCGCGGGCATCCGGATAATGCTCAACAACACTGGCCAAATGCTGAGCACTGCCGTCGCGTTCCCGCTCGTCCTGGCTACGATTTCGCAGGACGTGATGATGAAGGTTTTCCTGTACGGGGGCGGGATGGGGAACGATCCGACCGCTCTAGCCGCTTTTCTGACCGGGCTGCATGAGGCGTTCTTCCTTTCCGCGGGGCTTAGCCTGCTAGCAGCTATAGCCTCAGCCTTTCAGCCGTCGCATTCGCCAAGGGCCGCGGCGCTTGCCCATGCTGCAGCCGCGCACGAGAGGCCTGCTCTGGCGGCGAATAGCTCAAGACCCATAAGCGGCGGCAGCAATCCCCCTCGCGCGTGAGCGGCCATCCGCATCTCCACAGTCCCACCAACAGTACCATGCCGTTCTCCTCGCGAGGTCGGGTACGGCGGATGCAGAGTAGCAGCAGCATACAAAGTGCCGCACTTGCCGCCGCACGGCGCAATGGGGCAGTCTTCCACGTCGCAAAAGAGGGGGTGAAGCATGGCTCTTGGATACAACGGCAAGGTCCTGCTGGTGGATCTTACTAGCCGCACCTGGCAGGTCGAGGAACAGCCGGAGGAATTCTACCGCCGGTACCTGGGCGGCAGCGGTATCGGTCTCTACTACGTCTTGAGGGACATGCCGCCCAGGGCCGACCCGCTGGGGCCAGATAACATCCTTGCCTTCTCGGTCGGCGTCGTAACGGGCGCACCCTTCTCCGGGCAGTCCAGGATTAGCGCCAACGCGAAGTCACCCCTCACCGGCGCCATCGGGGATGCCCAGGCCGGCGGCTTCTTTCCGGCGGAAATGAAATACTCCGGATACGACGCCATCGTGCTCAAGGGCAAGGCAGCGTCTCCCGTCTACCTCTGGATCAGGGATGGACAGGTAGAGGTTCGGGAAGCCTCCCACCTGTGGGGCAAGACCACCGGCGAGACCGAGGACATCATCAAGCAGGAGCTGGGCGACCCGAAGATCGAGATCACCGAGATTGGGCCGGCCGGCGAGAACCTGGTGCGGCTAGCCGCTATCATGAACATGGCCAATCGTGCTCACGGTCGCACGGGGCTTGGCGCCGTGATGGGCTCCAAGAACCTCAAGGCAATCGCTGTTCGCGGGACCGGGAAGCTGCAGGTCGCCGATCCGAAGGCGGTCAAGGAGCTAGCCGGCTGGGGCGCCCGCAACGTCAAGCCTAACCCATCGATGGACGACCTCCACGTCAACGGGACCGACGGCGGGCTTGCCTCTCAGCACTTCCACGGTGGCCTCCCGACCAGGAACTGGCGCAGTGGTGCTTTTGAAGGCTACGAGGCACTCAATGGCGAGACGATGACCGAGACGATCCTGAAAGAGCGCGATACGTGCTACGCTTGCGCCACTCGCTGCAAGCGAGTGGTGGAGATAACGGAAGGCAAGTACCGGGTCGATCCTCGCTATGGTGGCCCGGAATACGAGACAGTCGCCTGCTTCGGGTCTTACTGCGGCGTGAGCGATCTAGCAGCCGTAGCCAAGGCCAACGAGTTGTGCAACAAGTTCGGTTTGGACACGATCGGCACAGGCGCCACCATTGCCTGGGCCATGGACTGCTTCGAGCACGGACTGATCACCTCGCATGACACCGACGGAGTGCAGCTCCGCTTCGGAGATGCGGACGCAATGCTCCAAATGGTCGACCAGATCGCGCATCGCAGAGGCTTTGGGAATACCCTGGCTGACGGCTCGGCGCGCGCCGCGAAGATCCTGGGCAGGGGAACCGAGCAGCTCGTGGTAGCCGTGAAGGGTGCCGAACTGCCGGCCCACATGCCGGAAGTGAAGAGGAGCCTCGCCCTGATCTACGCCGTCAATCCATTCGGGGCCGACCACCAATCCCACGAGCACGATCCGTCCTACACCGAGGGAGCCTCCGATCTTGAGAAGGAGAGGCTGGCGCTGCTGGGACTGACGTCCCCTCGGAAGGCTCGCGTGCTGGACGAGGAGAAGGTCCGTTACGCCTGGACTACACAGAAGATGTTCAGCGTCGCCGATACCCTTTCGCTGTGCCAGTTCGACTGGGGCTCAGCCTGGCAGCTGTACGGCCCTGATCGCTTCGTCCCGATGTTGAAGGCGGTGACGGGCTGGGACGTCACTCTGGACGACCTGCTTCTGGCAGGCGAGCGGCGGATCACCATGATGCGGGCCTTCAACGCCAGGGAAGGCTTCACCCGCGAGGACGACGTGCTGCCGGCGAAGGTTCGCCAGCCGAAGGTCGGCGGAGCCACCGACGGCGTCGCGGTGACGCGCGAGGAGTTGGAGCAAGCCAAGGACGTATACTATCGCCTGGCAGGATGGGATGTGGCTACGGGCAATCCAACGCACGAGAAGCTGGAGGAGCTGGAGCTCGGCTGGATTCCCGGCCTTCAGCCCTAGATGAAGATCGAGGTCCGGCTCCACGGCGCCCTGGGCCGATACCACCCGGCGGACACCACCCGACTCGGGGCCTTCGAGCTTGAGGTCGCGGACGAGGCAACGATCGCCACCGTGATCGAGCAGTTGGGGATACCGGCGGGGTGGGCACGAGGGCTGTTCGTCAACGAGCGGCCCAGCGAGCCGGGGGATCGCCTCGCCTCCGGAGATCGGCTCGTGTTGTTCCCTCCGGTCGGCGGGGGCACGAGGTAGAGACGACGCAAGGAGAAACCCACGATGGCGATTTGCCCCGACTGCCAGCGCGACATAGCCGAGACCACGAGCTGCACAAGACAGCATTTCCTGCTCGGCAACAAGCTCGTGCCCAGGATCCGGTACGGAGACGAGCGCAGGCCGCCGACCTGGTACTCGCACAATGACTACTGCGACGACTGCGGCGTAGAGATCGGCGGCTTCCACCATCGGGATTGCGCCATCGAGCAGTGCCCCCAGTGCGGGGACTACGCCGCGGTCTGCAACTGTTGGAGCCACGTGCGCTGAGGCTGGAAACAGCCACCCTGTTGCGTCGGGGCCAAGCCCCAACGCTACACCGCCCCCTGGGCTGGCGCCGTTCGGCTCGCGAGCGGGAGCGTGAATGAGAAGCGGCTACCCTGGCCGACCACGCTCTCGGCCCGGACCTCGCCACCCATCGCCTCCACCAGCTCCCGCACGATCGCGAGCCCGAGTCCAGCCCCACCGCTGGCCCGGGCTCGAGCTTCATCCCCCCGGTAGAATCGCTCGAAGATGTGAGGAAGCTGGTCCGGCGGAATGCCCAGACCGGTATCCTCGACTGTGACCTCGGCATGGCCATCCCGAAGTGACGCACGAACCGAAATCAGCCCACCCTCCGGCGTATAGCGTACCGCGTTGCGTACGAGGTTCCCGAGAACCTGCGCGGCTCGCTGCCGGTCGGCCAGGACTGGCGGGAGGCTCGGATCGACCTCGGAGACGAGGCTTATGTGGCGCTCGTTCCGCGCTACCGAGCGAATCCCGCTCACGACTTCATCCACAACCTCGCCCAATGAAATTGGGCCAAGTGACAGGGGAAGTGCCCCGGCTTCGGCCCTCGACAACGCGAACAGGTCGTCAATCAGCCTGCTCAGATGCTCGGTCTCGCGATAAATGACGTTCAGGTATTCACGCCGGTCGGCGCCATCCACTTCAGCGTCGTTCATCACAAGTGACTCAGTGTGTCCACGGATTGACGCGAGCGGAGTCCTCAACTCGTGTGAGACGTTTGCCACCAGCTCGCGCTTTGCCCTGAGTGCTGACTCAGCGTGCTGTTTCTCGGTCTCGAGCTCTGCCATGGTTCCGGCGAGACGCGAGGCCATGTTGTTGAATCTTCGCGCGAGCTGGCCCACCTCGTCGTCAGGGCCTTCCTCCACCCGGCGGCTCAAATCGCCCTCGGCCAGGGATTCGACGGCACGGCCCAGTCGCTCAAGCCGCCCAACGAGGCGACGGGACAGCAGATAGGCCACAACGCTGGAGGAGAGGAGGGCGAAAACAGACGCACCTGTGAGGACCACGACTGAAACCGCGCTGAAGAATGCCAGTACTTGCCAAAAGTCAGTGAAGCCGCCGGAGACGGGCAGGCTCGTCTCCGCCACGAGAACGGCCGCAACCGTCCTACCGCTGCCATCCTGGATCGGGTAAGCACTCAGCGCGCCCGGGCCCCCTGAAGGGTGCAATACGACCAGACTACTGGTGTCGCGCGCGCCAGACAGGGCGGCACGTACCAGTGGGCTCCATTCCGGTCGCTCGGGCGGGGTAAATCCCGCCCCGGAAGGCTCTGAACTAGCAACCACGCGGCCGTCATGTCCGAAAACCACGATGTAGCCCAGGCTACGGAGCACGGACCCGAATGGCCCGTACCGGCGGGCCTGCTCGGAAACGAAGGGGGGAATGATCTGCACGTGAAGATCGCCTCGAACGACAGACGAGAGAACATCGCTCAGCTCACCTGATCCGGGTGCAGTAGACGCCGACCCGTTCAGATTACGCACGACCATTCCGCCGACGCTGCTGGCGACGATTTCGGCATCCTGAGCCGGTGTGCTTGCCGGATTGCTCTGCCCCGCGTGCCAAATCGAAGAGGCGATCAGGACCACGGCAGCGATCATCGAGACCAACGTCACGGCTATGGCGGCGAGATGGGATAGGGTGAGTTGCCATCGAAGCCTGCTCAGCGCACGCATACTTCACCCTGCCCTGGAAAATCGATAGCCGATGCCCCACACCGTTTCGATGTGGTCACCGATCTGGCCAAGCTTCTTACGCAACCTCAGTACATGGGTATCCACGGTGCGGTCGAAGCCTGAGTACTCATAGCCCCAGACCTTCTCTAACAGATAGTCGCGCCCGAACGCCCGGCCGGCATTGCGGACCAGGAAGGCGAGCAGGTCAAACTCCTTCGGTGTCAGCTCCACAGCATGTCCGTCGACCCTCACGATGTGCTGTCCCTCGTCGATTTTGAGGGAACCCTCCTCGATCACCGGGGGCCCCGCCTCGCCCGCTCCAGCATCGCGCAGGAATTCGACGCGCCGCAGCATTGCCCTCACTCGTGCCAGCAACTCTCTGATGCTGAATGGCTTGGTAACGTAGTCGTCCGCGCCGACCTCCAGACCCAGCACACGATCGACCTCCTCTGCGCGTGCCGTCAGCATCAGGATCGGGACTATGCTCTCCCGCCGGATGCGCCTGCACACCTCTAAACCATCGAGTCGTGGAAGCATCCAGTCCAGGATTACCAGGTCCGGGTGCTCCTGATGCGCCGAAAGCACTGCACTCGGCCCGTCGAATGCCTGAACGACTCGATGCCCCTCCTCCGCGAGATGCCGCCTAACCAGATTGTTCAGATCTCGCTCGTCTTCGGCCACCAGAATCGTTGCCACCTGTCCTCCCAGCCCTGTCACTGACTTGATGTTACCACCAGGTTGCGGCCGAACGATATCGAACCTGTCACAGATCTGTGAACAGTCCCAGCGACCAGGACAGGCCCAGACCTCCGAGGTCTCGCCACGCGGGTCCAGGCCCAGACCTCCGAGGTCGCCGAGCCCTCGGAGGTCTCGCTCTCGGGCGTCACTCAAAGTTCACAGAGCTGTGACAAGTCCGTCGCTGGCCGTTGACACTCGGACTCTATGCTTATCGTGCACGTCGGAGGACGGCATGAAGATCGCCCGGGCAGCAAGCCCGAGATTAAGGAAGGAGATCGGAGATGAAAGGATTGAAGTTCGCGATAGCAGTTGGTATCACGTCGGTAGTGCTGGTGGCGGCGATCGGAGCAGCTGGCCTGCTCGCAGCACGAAGTGTTCTGGCCAGTTCTCCTGTAGGAACGTTTGCCGCCATGGCAGCTGGACCGTGGGCCGGTGGACCATGGTCAGGCGGTTCGAACTTCCAGCTACCTCCCCAGCTGCAAAGCCTCAGCAACGTTCCTGCAGACCAGCGGTTCGCCCACTTCGACGGGGTGCAGGTGAACCTGAAGGACCAGAACAACAACCCACTCACGATTAACATCACGCCCGGCACGGTGACCGCTGCCAGTGCCACAAGCCTGAGCATGACCGCGAATGACGGAAGCGCCAAGACCTTCACGCTGAACAGCAGCACCGGGATCCACGGCGTGCCGCCACAGGGAAGCGCGCAGGGATCGCAGCCGACTGTAGCGAAAGGTGACAGGGTGGTCGTGGTGGCGCTCAACGGTGGGACGAACGCTATGGCCGTCATAGACGGCGGCCCCAACGGGTTCGCCGGCGGGCCCGGCGGAGGGCCGTGGCACTGGGGACACTGAGCGCATCAGCCTCACGTGGCTGCGTAGGGTAGGCCGCGGATGCCCTGCCGCCAGGCAGAAATTACTCGCTGGCGGCGGGGCTCTGAATCCCCCCCACTCCCGCGAGGGTAAGCTCCTTCGCCCTGTGGCAGGAGGCGAAGTGGCCGGGCTCAAGCTCGACCAGCGTCGGGGTGACCGAGCGGCACACGTCCACGGCGTAGCGACACCTCGGATGGAAGTAGCAGCCCGGGGGCGGATTGGCAGGATCGGCCACATCCCCCTCCAGGACGATGCGCTTCGAACGCAGACGGGGGTCGGGCTTCGGCACTGCTGAGAGCAGCGCTTCGGTGTATGGGTGGCGGGGGTGAGCGAAGATGGGCTCCGTCTCCGCCATCTCCACTATCTTGCCCACGTACATCACCGCCACGCGGTCGCTGATATGCTTGACCACGCTGAGGTCGTGGGCAACGAAGAGATAGGTCAGACCCAGTTGGGACTGGAGGTCCATCAGCAGGTTCAGGATCTGCGCCTGCACCGACACGTCGAGGGCAGAGACCGGTTCATCCGCTACCACCAGGCTCGGGTTCAGGGCCAGGGCCCGCGCTATCCCGATGCGCTGGCGTTGGCCGCCGCTGAAGGCGTGGGGGAAGCGTCGCATATATTCGGGGCGCAGCCCCACCAGCCGGAGCAGCTCCGACACCCTGTCCATCCGCTCCTCCCGGTTCCCAACACCGTTCACCAGGAGCGGCTCGCCCACGATGTCCAGCAGGGTCATGCGGGGGTTGAGAGACGAGTAGGGGTCCTGGAAAATCATCTGCATCTGGCGGCGCAGCGGTCGCACCTTTCCCTTGGGCAGGGCGGCCACATCCACTGTCGCGCCCTCGCCAGACCGGAAGAGGATCTGTCCCGCTGTGGGGTCGATGGCCCTCAAAATGCAGCGCGACGTGGTCGTCTTGCCGCAGCCGCTCTCCCCCACCAGGGAGAGGGTCTCGCCCTTCCTGATGTGGAAGCTGACGTCGTCCACAGCCCGCACATGTCCGACGGTTTTCCGCAAGAAGCCCCTCTTTATGGGGAAGAACTTCCGCAGTCCCTTCACGTCCAGCAACACCTGCCCATTCTGCTGCGCCATCTGGCTCATCCCCTACGCCCCCTCATAGAGAAAGCAGCTCACTCGCTGCCGGCTGTTCACCGTCACCATTCCCGGTTCCCGCTGGTTGCAGGTACCGGGGATGTAGCTGGGGCACCTGGGATGGAATGGACAGCCCGGTGGCCGGTTATAGGGATGGGGAATGGAGCCCGCGATGGTCGGCAGCTTCGAACGCGCCATCGAGTTGATGCTGGGAATGGAGCGCAGCAAGGCCTGGGTGTAGGGATGCGCGGGCGCGTGGAAGATGTCGTCCACCGGACCTTCCTCCACCACCCTGCCCAGGTACATCACCACTACGCTGTCCGACATCTCGGCCACCACCCCAAGGTTGTGGGTGATCAGCATGATCGCCATGCCGCGCTGCTCCTGCAAGTGCCGAAGCAGGTCCAGGATCTGGGACTGGGTCGTGACGTCCAGGGCCGTCGTCGGCTCATCCGCGATCAGCAGGTTGGGGTCGCAGGAGAGTGCCATCGCGATCATCGCCCGCTGCCTGAGGCCTCCGCTCAGTTCGAAGGCGAACTCGTCGACCCGCCGTTCGGGCTTCGGGATGCCCACGAGCCGAAGCTGCTCGATCGCTTTCTGCCTCGCCTCCCGCTTGCTCAACTTCTGGTGCAGAAGGATAGCCTCGATGATCTGGCTGCCGACCGTGTGAACGGGGCTGAAGGATGTCATCGGCTCCTGAAAGACCAGGCCGATCTCTTTGCCACGTATAGATCGAATCTCCTTGCCGTCAGGGTCCAGCTTTGTGAGGTCTATCTCTCCATCTCTCCCATTCGCCCCGTCGCCATGTCTCCCTGTCTCCCCGTCTCGCGTCCCCCGGCGCAGCAGGATCTTCCCGTCCACTATCCTGCCCGGGCGCTCCACAATCCTCAGTATGGACCTGGCGGTGACGCTCTTGCC
>JAJYKO010000172.1 GCA_021788565.1 Chloroflexota bacterium | reverse complement strand
TCTGGAACGATGCGGAACTGGACCGTCTGGTAGTAAGGCTTCTTTCCCCAGTACTTGTCGTTGCGGACGAACACTACTTCGGACCCTTTGGTGCGACTCTTAAACATGTAGGGGCCGGTACCGACCGGTTCCTCGTCGTAACTGGTGGGATGAGCCTTGGCCACATTGGGCGACACGATGGCGTAGGTGGTCTGGACCATAGCGGTAATAAAGAACGGCAAAGGATGGCTAAGCTTAAACTGGACCGTGGAGGCATCCACCGGCGTCACAGACTCGACCACCTCCATTGGAGAGCGGAGCGGCACCTTGTTGTTCTTGTTCAGCACTCGTGCCCAGCTCAGCTTCACGGCGTCCGCATTGAAGGGTGCGCCGTCGTGGAATGTAACGCCCTGGCGGAGCTTGAAGGTGTAGGTCAGGCCATCGGAACTGGTCTGCCACGACTCGGCCAGAGCCGGGTGGGCCTTCCCGTCCTCCCCCAGACTGAGCAGTCCCTCACAGACGTAGTCCACCATGTTCTGGACGGTCGTGGTGGTCTGTCCGATGGGATCCAGGGTATCCGGGTCTATGCCGATGGCCAGGCGGATGGTTCCGGTTCCCAGGTTGGCAGCCGGTGCGGAGGTGGCGGCTGCGGCCGGGGCGGCGGTAGCGACTGCCCCTCCTGGGGCGGCCGTGGGGACTGCTCCTCCGGATGCGGCCGTCGGGGCTGCCGGTGCGGCCGTCGGGCTGGAGGTAGTGCTCGGGGCGCAGGCTGCCAGCAAGGCGATGCCGCTTGCGCCAAAAGCTACCTTGAGGAAAGTGCGGCGGTCCAGGCGAGCGCCGCCCCCAGCCCTTTCTTCAGAATGACCCTTCTCGTCCATTAACGAATACCTCCATGTGAATTCCAGTCTGCACATTAGCCAGACAGTGCCTCAGCGGCACGGGTGAAACCGGGACGCGTCGCGACAGAGCGAAACGCGGGCATCCCTCGCGTCAGTGCGAGCTTCGGCCCATCTACGGGTCGATGTGAAACCGAGTCGGAGGCGCATACGGAGGCATCGTTGCCGGAATCGGAGCGATCCAGGTCGCGGGTTGGGCGCAGAGGCGACAGCGTGATCGGCGCTGTAGAACCGAGTCATTGAGACTGCTGACTGGCACTCCTGAGCACTACTCAGCGACTCTACCAAGCAGAATGCTAGCATCCCGTCCTACCATGTGTCAACGACAATGATTGCCGACTAAAGGGACACCGCTGCTATGTGAGGGGCGGACACATAGAGCCCGGGCGGTTTCAGTGCCAGGCTCTACGGTAAGGAGGCGCGCTCCCGGCTATGCTCGTGGCCTGGAGCGGTCGTAGACGAGGAACGCACCGATGATGATCAGCACCACAGGCCACATCTGGCCCCAGTTGAACCACCAGAAGATGTGAAGGTTGTCCATCAGGAACAGCACGCCCAGTACCAGCAGCACCATTCCGGCGACGAACTGCCTGTTTGCTACGGATCGAGGACCGGCGGCTCCCGGCGTCCCCCCTCCTGCTGGCCCGGCCCTGAATTGGTCACCCAGCTTCTCGGCCTCCTCGCGGATACTGCCGATGTTATCTCTCACCACGTCGCGGGGTGCCATTTCGAGGTTGCTTTCTCGCGGCATCACTATCCAGAGGACGATGTACGCCAGCACCCCTATTCCGTGGAAGATGGCGAGAAGCACGAACAGCAGCCTAACGATGGTCGCGTCGACTCCGAAGTACTCTCCGAGGCCACCGCACACTCCCGCTATCACTCGGCTCGTACTGCTCTTATGAAGCCTGTCGGACATTTCGCACCTCCTGGAGAGCTTCTCCGCTCTCGTCTTCGGTCACCGTCTTAGACAGCCACCCTTTCCGGAAGGTTTCGCGGTACGCCAGATGACCCAGGGCAGGCTCATCCGGCGTCCGCACGTGATTTTGGACGCTCGAGAGGTGCGTACGCGTGGCGACCATGGTAAATTGCGGGCTGTCGAGCAAAAGGCGCGAATCGGTGGGCTGGAGGAGCGCGATGGAGCAGATGGTGTCGAAGTCTGGCAATGTAGCGGTGCCCTCATCAGCGGTTGCAGGAACTTCCGGCAGCCCCGCCTTAATCCAGGTGGAGAGACTCCGAAAGCGTTACCCCGGCGGCGTGGAGGCCCTCAAGGGAATCAGCTTCCAGGTACAACGAGGCGATAGGGCCTGCCTCCTGGGACCGAACGGGGCGGGAAAGACCACCGTGATCAGGCTGTTGAGTGGGGTCCTTTCGCCGGATGCGGGCTCCGCGCTTCTGATGGGTGCCGGATCTGGCTCGCCAGCCTTCCTGCTTGCCAAGCGATCCGTGGGGATCGTGCCTGAGGCTCCCGGCATGTACCAGGAGCTGAAGGTGAAGGAGTACCTCGCACTGGTCCGAGACCTTTACGGGCACGGCTCCGTGGACGGTGTGGTTGACGCCTTCGAGCTTGGTCCATACATGGACCGGCCGATGACGGTCCTCTCGGGGGGCTACCAGAGGCGGGTGGTGCTGGCTGCGGCGCTGCTGCCCGAACCGGAGATCCTGATCCTGGACGAGCCGACGTCCAGGCTGGATCCGCTTGCCGCGGCGCAGATACGTCACTATATCCGGCGGGTCGCCGAGGGGTGCACCCTTCTGCTGTGCACTCACAACCTGGCGGAGGCGGAGGAGCTGTGCGATCGAGCCATTATCCTGAGGGCCGGCGAGGTGCTGGTGGACGACCGGCTGGACAGCCTGAGGAAACGGTTCGCCAGACACCTGGATCTAGAGACTGTGGAGGACCCGGATCTGGTGACCGAGGCGGTTCGGGCAGCGGGCTATCTGGCTCGAGCCGATGGGCACAAGGTGCGGGTCGAGGTTGCGGATTACATGCGTGAGGTACCGCGCCTGCTGTCGACGCTGCTCGGTGCCGGGATACGGGTGTATGGGGCGCAGGTGCAGGAGCCGTCGTTGGAAGAGATCTTCCTGAGGATACTGGGCGAGGAGTCGTAGGGGAGGCCAAAGATGAACAGGGAATTCAGAGTGCTGTTCGGTAAGGAGTGGAAGCAGGCGGTGCGTAACCGCGGCGCTCTCATCACTGCCATCGTCTTTCCACTGCTGTTTCTGCTGGTGGTTCCGGGGATTCAGGCGTCCTTGGCCGCAAATGGTGTGGCGGCGACGAACATCCGGACAGGGACGTTCATGCCTCCTGGACTCGCCAACGCTTCCCCGAAGACGATGTTCACCCAGTTCACCTTTCCGCTGTTCCTGGTGTTGGGTAGCATGGTGGTTCCATCCGTCGCCGCCAGCTACACCGTCGTCTCCGAGCGCGAGAAGCGGACCGTCGATCTTCTCCTGGCGCTGCCGGTGTCCCTGGGCCAGATCGTCGCGGCCAAGATTGGGGCCATTGCGGTACTCACCCTGGCCATAACGCTGCCGCTCTTGCTGATCGACTTCGTGATACTGACGGTGCTCGGTCTGGCTACCCCGCTGCTATTGCTCGGCTACTTCTTCGAGTTGATATGCACGATGGTTTTCTCCATCGCCTCGGCGACGGCGGTTGCGCTGCTGGCCAGGGACTTCCGGACCTCCAATAACCTGAATGGCGTCTTCATGGGCCCGATGATCCTGCTCACCATGCTCTTCTCCGTGCTGCTGCCATGGGGCCTCTACCGGCTGCTGCTGCACGGTTTGGTGATGGCGCTGGCGGGGGGAGCGATCCTTTGGTTCGCCCTCAAGGTTGTAAGTCTGGAGCGGTATGCCCTGTAACCTTGCAGTCTCGGCCATGTCGGAGATTCCACCGGTAATCCGATGCTACCCTCTTCCCCGCGCGGAGATCACCCCGATTGCGGGCGGAACCGTCGGGCCTGATCTCTGACAGACCGAAGGCGGCACAAGTGCTACAATGACTCCCCGGTTTTTCCTGACTGTCTGAGATCTACAAGCTCCGAAGTATGGAGGAGAAAATCACATGTCCTTTGGTTACCACGGCAAAATCCTGAGGGTGGACCTTTCCGCCGGGCAGATCGACGTCCAGACGCCCGATGATAGCTTCTACCGCCGATACGTGGGCGGGGGAGCGCTGGCTACCTACTTCCTACTCACGGAGATGGAGAAGGGGGTAGATCCTCTTTCTCCAGATAACGTTCTGGTCTTCGCCTGCAGCGCCGCGACCGGGACCCCGGCGGCCGGCTGGACACGATTCACCGTGGCCGCCAAGTCACCCCTCACGGGCGGCTTCGGAGAGTCCGAGGCGGGGGGCTGGTGGGCGCCCGAATTCAAGCGGGCCGGCTTCGATGCCGTGGTATTCAAGGGACGGGCCCCCAGGCCAGTTTACCTGTGGGTGAAGGACGGAAAGGCCGAGCTGCGGGACGCCTCGTGCGCCTGGGGCAAGATCACAGGCGAGGCACAGGAGGCGATCCGTGCCGACCTTGGCGAGCCCAGAGCCCGCATAGCGATGATCGGCCCGGCGGGCGAGAAGCTGGTCCCCTACGCCTGCGTCCTCAACGAACTGAAGCACGCCAATGGCAGGACCGGCATGGGGGCCGTGATGGGCTCCAAGAACCTGAAGGCCATCGCGGTCCGCGGAACCATGGAGGTGCCGGTGGCCGACCCGGACGCCGTGCGCCGGCTCGTTCGAGAGTACGCGGACGGCTTCAAGCCCGGCGTCATGACGGACCTTGGTACCACGAACAACGTTCGCGGACTGAACGCCAGCGGTATGCTGCCGACCCGCAACTTCCATCAGGGAGAGTTCGACGGCGCTGATATGATCTCCGGCGAGACCATGCGCGACACGGTGCTGGTGAAGCGGGGGACCTGCTACGCCTGCCCGACCCGCTGCAAGCGCGAGGTGCAGGTGGGCGAGCCATGGAATGTGGACCCGATATACGGCGGTCCCGAGTACGAGACGCTGGGTGCCTTCGGGTCTTCCTGCGGAGTGGACGACCTGGGGGCCGTGTCCAAGGCCAACATGATCTGCAACCAGCAGGGTATGGATACTATATCCACGGGCATGTCTATCGCCTTCGCCATGGAGTGCTACGAGAACGGGCTGCTGACCAAGGCGGATACGGATGGGCTCGACCTTCGCTTCGGCAACGCCGAGGCCATGGTGGCCATGGTGGAGAAGATCGCCGCCAGGGAAGGGCTGGGAGACTTGCTGGCGAATGGGACGAAGCGGGCGGCGGAGCGGATCGGCCGGGGGGCCGCGCGCTTCGCCATGCACGTTAAAGGACAAGAGCTGCCGATGCACGAGCCCCGAGGCAAGGTCGGCCTCGGCCTCGCCTACGCGCTATCCCCGACGGGCGCCGATCACGTCGAGGGGCCGCACGACCCGGTGTTCGCGGCGGAGGGTCCGAAGCTCCAGATCATGCGGGCGGTCGGGTTGATCGAGCCGATCCCGTCCAGGGAGCTCAGCTCGCGCAAGGTGAGGCAGTTTTACTACACGCAGAATTACTGGAGCATGTTCAACTCCATCGGCATGTGCAACCTGGTGGGTGAGCCCATCGGCCAGCTCCCCATCTGGAAGATCGCTGAGTACGTGTCCGCCGTCACCGGCTGGAGGGCGGGCACCTTTGATCTGCTGAAGGTCGGGGAGCGTGCGAACGCGATGTCGCGGGTCTTCAACGTGCGGGAGGGCTTCACGGCCGAGGACGACTGGCTGCCGGAGAGGCTGTTCGAGCCGCTGGAGAACGGGACGCTGAAGGGGCAGGGGATAGACCGGGAGGGGTTCGCCAGGGCCCGTTCCACCTACTACTCGATGGTTGGCTGGGACCCCGAGACCGGCGTGCCGACCCGCGCCAAGCTGCAGGAGCTGGACATCCCCTGGACATCCGAGCAGCTGGGATAAGGGCGCGGCGCTCTGGCCCAATCGCATTACGAAGAGTTGGAAGGCGGTTACTCTTCGAGCGTGTCCCGCTGGTGGAGCAGCTCCAGGATCTTCTGCTGCTGCTCCAGGATCTCCAACTGGCGCACGTTGATGGTGTGGAGCGCGGTCAGGGTCTCATGGTCTGCCTCGGCCCGGGCGTCTTGGCTGGCGGAGATCACGTTCTGGCCGACCATGATAATGGGCAGCAGCACCAACTGGAGGAAGGACTGGCTCAGCCACGTGATGCCCGTCACCGTGTCGCCGCGAATAAAGGCAACCAGCGCCGCCGGAAATGACACGAGGGCGATGATGGCGAACAGGTAAGCGGCCCACATCGTCCCTACGCTCTTTGTGATCGCCACCGCGAGCCGGGTGTTGAATCGGCCCGTCGCGCCTGTGCCGTGGACCTGAGCGTGGACATCGCGGCTCCTGACGAGCCGATGGGTGTGTTCTTTCGGGGCTGCCGTCGCCGCGGCGATGGCAGCCTGATGCTGGTTGTCGGACGTTTCGTGCTCTTCATGGTGGTGAGCCATGGTTACCTCCTCACCATCGAATTCATCCCTTCGCTCACCTCGGCTCGGGGGGATTCATTACGGAGTCGAGGGGAATGAAGAGCGCACGAGGATCGTCGGCCATTGGTCGAAAACCCAGGTGCTCGTAAAAGGAAGGAGCGTTCTCGTCCAGCGCCTCGACGATGACCGCGAAGGCCGCGACGTCTCCTGCGGCCAGTGCGATACGGGCGAAGGCGTTTGCGAGAAGTCTGACTCCCCAGCCCTGGCCGTGGAGATCCTCCCGCACACCAAGGCGTCCGATGATGGCGGCGGGGATCTGCCGGTATCGGAGCTTCCTGGCTATGCTGCGTGGGAAGGAATCACGGTCAACCGATCGCATACTGAGGGTGTAGTAGCCGATGATTCGCCCCGTGGCGGACTCAACCAGGACGTGCGGGACCGCCACCCGTCGACGATGGTCGTGGGCAGCCCGCTCCCGGAGATAACGATCCAGCTCTGGCACACCGCAAGAGAAGGAGTCGAGATCGTGCTTCTCCTCGTCGAGTATCTCGGAGTAGTAATCACGGTCAGGCACAGAGCTTAGCGCATCTCCACATTCTCACGGTTCCAACGCATCGCCTCGTATATCTTCTCGTGCATGCGTGGCGGGTTCTCGAGGGCTTCGTAGAAAGCCCTGGCATCTCGCTCAGACAGCTCTATCACCTCGAAGCCACGAATAACGTCGACCGCCTTATCCAGGGCACTCGAGAGCATGAAATCGGTAACCGTGCGTCCACTCAGCTCGGCAGCCCGCTGGATCAACTCCTTCTGTTTCTCGGTAGCCCGCGCTCCCAGCCGCTCAGTCCGTAGACTCGAGCGCGTTTCGTCATCTTTCTCGGTTTGGACCGCTCGCCGGCCCCTCTTCTCGACCCTGGCAACAGCCATCCTGGCACCCCCTGTCCGCCACCCCCAAAGGCATTCCATCGACTGTGTACACCCGATGGACGTACGCAACGCACATTCAGTGTACGTCGGATGGTCGTACGCGTCAAGATAGCGGAGGAGTGTTATAGTTCAGACCCTCGGACATCAGCGGCAGCTGACGCAGGCCGGGGGTGGGCTCCAGGCGGGAGACGCGCAGTCCGAGGAGCCGGAGGGGCTCGGGCCGTGGCGCCCACCACTGGCGCATCAGGGCGGCGGCAGCCTCGGCCAGCGGCTCCAGCTCGTCCGTGGGCACTCCCAGGCTCAGGCTGCGGGTAACGGTGCGGAAGTCGGCGTAGCGCATCTTCACGGTCACCGTTCTGGCCACCATGCCGTGTTCCCGCAGCCGGCGAGAGCAGGTACTCGCCTGATCTCGCAGCACCCCCCACAGCGCTCTCCGATCTCCCTCGTCGCGCTGGAAGGTGGTCTCGTCTGAGATGGACTTGATCCCTCGGTCCACCTCCACGGGGCTCTCGTCGATGCCCCGGGCGTGCTCCAGCAGCTTCCGGACGTAGTGCCGTCCTGCTATCGGGATGAGCACCGTCGGATCGGCGGCAGCCAGCTCTCCGATGGTGCGGATCCCGGCGGCTTCCAGCCGCTGGCCGGTCTTGGGGCCCACTCCCCACAGCTTGTCCACCGTCAGGGGCGCCAGAAACGCGGCCTCTTCCCCGTGAGGTACCACCACGAATCCATCCGGCTTGCCCCGGTCCGTGGCGACCTTGGCCACGAGCTTGTTGGAGGCGAGGCCGACGGAGGCCACCAGGCCCACCACGGTGCGGATCTTATCCTTGATCTCCCTGGCCAGGGCGGTCGGGTCCTCCGCGGAGGAGAGGTCCACGAACGCCTCGTCTATGGAGATCGGCTGAACCCGATCCGCGTACGTCGTGACCACCTCCAGGACCCGCTGGGAGTACTGGCGATAGATGGAGTGGCGTACCGGCAGGAAAGCGGCCTGCGGACAGCGCGCGTATGCCTCGCCGATGGGCATGGCGGAGTGGACGCCGTAAGCGCGCGCCTCGTACGAGCAGGTGGAGACAACGCCGCGCGTGCCGGGGCTGGCGCCCACGATCACCGGCTTGCCCGCGAGGGACGGGTCCAGCAGCGCCTCCACGGCGGCGAACATGGCATCCAGGTCGAAGTGCAGGATGTGGGGAGGCGACAAGTCTCTCATGCTGCAGAGGGCACCAGATGAGGGTAGACGGCCACAGCCAGCACACCGCCGAGAGTTCAGGATCGGGGATCAGCTAGAACAATTGTACTACGGAACAGCGCTTGTGGGAACGTAGAGTTCCTTGGCCCCAATGAGCAGCACGCCTTCTTCCTTAGCTACGGCCTCCAGCGAGGCATCGAACCTGCCGCCCGAGAACATCGCGTACCG
>JAJYKO010000171.1:8398-8702 GCA_021788565.1 Chloroflexota bacterium | reverse complement strand
ACCATCCCTTTCGTTGCTCGAATGGGTGACGAAGCAACCTCTTCCATCGAGTGGGGCTCCACCTGGCTGGCAGTTCAGCGTTACCGTGCCATCAAGATGGAAGCGAAGCATGACCGATGCCGAGTGGGTTTCCGAGATGGGCGTGAGAGCCAGGCTCGTAAAGGGAGAATTCAAGGCCAGCAGCTCTTCCGACGAGGTTGACCCCCGGCAAGGATTTCTGGCGCTCGTCGACCGATTGGCCGGTACCGCTCCGGAGATAGCTGTGGCCACGCACGATTACGCACTGGCCAGGGAAGCCATAGCA
>JAJYKO010000171.1:0-8388 GCA_021788565.1 Chloroflexota bacterium | reverse complement strand
ATGGCGACACCCTTCTGATATACGGGATGCGCCACTTTCTGACGAATCCCCATAAGGTCCTCAGGCCTCACGCTCGGGAGGTGATCTCCTGCTCCAGATCGAAATTAGACAGGATCATCCGTGAGTTAGCATGAGCAGGAAATAGATGTCGCATTATGACAACAGTGATGTCCCCTCACTGCGAAGTCGAAAGAGTCGAAGATGTGGCAGGGCTGAGAGGGCTGCGGCCTGAATGGGATGAGGCGGCCCTCGCCAACGGAGCCGAACCCTGGCTGACCTACAGCTGGGTTGAGGCTGCCGCCACCGCCTACAGCAAGAACCACCCACTGCGCGTGATAACAGTTCGGAAAAGGGGAAAGCTCTCGGCAATAGCTCCACTGGTACTCAAGCCCTCTGAGCAAACTCTGCATCCACTCCGGATCGATTTTCTGGGTGGTGAGGAGCTAAAGGAGCCCAACGGTTTCGTTGCCTTGGACCCGATGTCCCTGGATGTCCTGGTGGACAACGTCATTTCCGAGCCTAGGTATCCCATTCGGCTGTCGCGGGTGCCCAACGACAGGGACGTGATGGGCACGATCATCGTAAAGTTCGAGAAGACCGGATGGATTACCCGGGCGATGAGAATGCCTTACCCGTACCTCAATCTGGAGGGCTACACGACAAGAAGATCGCTGAGTGAGGACCTGAGAAGGGCAAGACGAAAGGCGGCGCGGCTTGGTGAGCTGAGACTTGAGATAGCTGCGCCACGTGGGTGGGAGGAACTCCAGCGACAGTTGCAGCGCGCCTTCGGAATCGAAGCCTCGGGTTGGAAAGGCAGAAACGGTACCGCCATACTCTGCAATAGCTCGCGACGCGAGTTCTTCGAGCGATACGCGCAGTCGGCTCTACAAAATGGCACCTTCAGGTTGTTCTTTCTCATGGTTGGAGACCGCCCCCTCGCCGTCCAGCATGGGATCGAGTTTCGCGGGGCTTACTGGCTCTTGAATATCGGATATGACGAAGAATACCGCGAATTCTCACCCGGCAATCTGTTGCTTTCGGAAACCGTCGAGTTCTCGCTAAGAAACGGTTTGACTCGTTACAACTTCCTCGGAAAGGAAGAGCCGTGGATCAGGCGGTGGACGGAAGAGGTTCGGGACTGCCTCGTCCTGGCCGCCTATCGCCCCAATTCGTACGGCTTCAAGGCGATGCTGTCCGACGTGCTCTACATGATGCAGAAAAAGAAGAAGAGGCAACAGGCAGAGCTAAGCAAGAGGCAGCGGGGTGCGGAACCGTAGGTCTCAGCCGAGAGTCTGACTCCTCGGGATGCGAGAGGGCAGGCGCCTTGGTTGGCGCCTGCCCTCCCCGCTGAGCTATTTGGTAGATCGGTGTATCTTCTAACGTCCCAGAGGATCGTTGTGTTAAGTGGCCGTCTCCGCAGGTTCTGGTCTAGCGGTACGTTTTGGCGCCTCTGTAGGTTTTAGTGTGGCCGTGGGTTTTTGGCGTCGGCGTGGGCATCGGCGTAGCGGTAGCTCTCGGCGTTGCTGTAGGGGTTGGCACGCTGGTTGGGGTTGGCGCAACCGCGGTCAGGGTCGGCGTCGGGATGCCAGTAGCCGTAGGCGCCGGAGTTGGGGCGACTGAGACCGGCACGGGTGTTGCCGTGGGAATCGGTGTTCCTGTGGGGATCGGTGTTCCCGTTGGAACTGGCGTACCGGTTGGAATCGGCGTAAATGTCGGCGCGGGCGTGCTCGTAGCCGTGGGTAACACAGGCGTCGCCGTAGGTGTAGCCGCCGTCGGCGTAGGGGTCACGGTGACGGGAGTAGCCGTCGGAGCAGATGCGCTGCTCGGAACCATGTAACCCGTACCGATCGCTGCGTCATCCACGTAGAGTTGAGCGTTAGACGGGCTAATCCCGTTGGACTGGCTCTCCACTGCCCAGTCGACCTGGCCGCCTGACTGCACGGTCGGACCGGAGGTATCTATGACCTGCTGCCCGTCCTGCCAGACGGTTATGTGACCGCCGCTGGTAGCTTGGACGTAGCGGACCTCCAGGTTGAACCACTTGCCAGTCGGGATGTTGATGGGCGAGCCGTAGCTGACCCTGTCGGTCTGGTCGTAGGCATAGAGGGTCATCCCGCCGGAGTTGTTTCCGACGTTCAGGTCCCACATGGACGTGCCGGTGCCGTTCAGCACGCTGTAGAAGTTCATGATGTCCCAGTACTGGCTCGGCGTGTAAGTCTGCGGGATATAGTACCAGACGCTGTAGTAGGCATCCGGATTGGCACGGGACTCTGGAGAGCGCACCAGTTGCGCCGCATCATTATTCCCGCTCGAGTCGGTAGTTATCCCGAGCAGGGCCGAGCGCGTGCCCGAATGGGCCTGCGCGGTGCTAACGCCGGTGGAGTAGCTGCCCCAGCCACCCACCTTCGTCCACTGGGACAGGTCTCCAGTCTCCATATTTGCCGTCCACAAGACCGATCCAGAGGAAGCGGTCGATGGAACCGACGTAGGTGCTGGGGTCGAGGTTGGCGGCACCGCCGTGGGCGTCGGTACCACTGGCGTCGCAGTGGGAGTAGCCACCGTCGGCGTAGGGGTCACGGTGACGGGAGTAGCCGTCGGGGCAGATGCACTGCTCGGGGCTATGTAGCCCGTGCCGATCGCCGCGTCGTCCACGTAGAGGGTGGCCGTCGACGGACTGATGTTGTCCGACTCGTCCGTCACAACCCAGTCTATCTGGTCACCGGACTGCCGTGTCGTCACACCGTTCATATCCATGATCTGCTGCCCGTCCTGCCAGACGGTCATGCGTCCACCGGTGCCGGTGGCCTGCTGGTAGTACACCTCTACGTTGAACCACTTGCCCACCGGAATGCTGGCGCCGTTCGAGGGACCGTAGGAGACCTTGTTGGTCTCGTCGTACGAGTAGAGGTACAACGACCCATCGGAGCGCTTGCCAACGTTCAGAGTCCACATGGCGTTGGCTCCCGTGGCCAGGACGCTGTAGTAGTCCATTATGCCCCAGTAGGTGGTGGGGGTGTAGGACTGCGGGATGTAGTACCAGACGCTGTAGTAGGCGTTGGGGTTGGCATGGGGCTCGGCCTGCCGAACGAGTTGGGCCGCGGCCGAGACCCCGGTGTTGACGCCGCTGATGGTCAGGGCTGCCGAGTAGGTGCCCGAGTGGGCATAGGCCGTGGAGACCGCAACCGAGTGGGTGCCCCACCCGGAGACCTTCCCTCCGCCCCCCGCGGTCCACTGGGACAGGTCCCCTGTCTCCATGTTTGCCGTCCACAGCACCGATCCGGACGAAGTGGTCGACGGTGGGGAGACAGGGACAGGCGTCGAGGTCACAGTAGGAACAGGGGTGGCCGTGGGAGTGATCACGGTCGGCGTAGGAGTAGGACTGCTGGAACCGTACTCATAAGCCCCGGCCGAGGGGGGATTGGCCACTGCTTTCCCGTCGAAGTCGGTGGTGTATCCCAGGTTCTGCCCCGCCCCTATCGCGGGGCTGCCTGCCTGTAAGTGATAGTCCCCTCCGCTCGTATTCACGAACTTGGGATCGGTCTGCTTCTCCCCTGATGCCAGGCTCATGCTCCCCAGCCCAGCCCCACCATAAGTGTAGTAGATGTTGTTGCTGTGGTTGAAGCCGTCGGCACTGGCTATCGACGTGTTGGAATAGACGATGTTGTTCCTGAAGTAGAAGCCCGACGGACCTGAGCTACCACCGAAGTCCAGCACCCGGTAGTTGTTATCCGAGCGGACGATGGTGTTGTTGTCCGCCTTGAAGTTAGAGACCGAACTCCCGAAGGAGCCCGAGAGGTGGAGCATCGCGAAGTCCTGATTGTCCGCCGAGACGTTGTAGGCGATGGTGATGTTGTTATCACTCCCACCGCCGGTCTCGAAGTAGCCGTTGGAGCCGCTCGAGTAGTTGTCGTGGACGTTGATGCCGCTGTTGTTGCCCCAGAACTCTATCACCCCCCCGTCGGTTCCGTAGTCGTAGGACGGGGCCTCGCAGTTCACGAACCGGTTGTAGGAGACGTCGGTGTTCTGGGCGCTGGAAAGGAAGACGCCCTCCGCCCCGTAGTCGTCGTTGCTGTTGACGCTGGTGGGGGTGTTAACCACCATGGTGAGGTCGTGGACGTAGTTGTGAGTTATGCGGGCGTTAGCCCCCTCCACATAGATACCCGTCCCGCCCCCCTTCACCTCGTCGTTCTGGATAGTCACGCTGCCGGCGTTGGGCCTAATGAAGATGCCGGCCTCGTTGCCCCCGCTGACCAGGAGGTTCTGCACCGTGACGTAGGAACCGTAGATGTCCACCACATGGGAGTAGCTCCCCTGGGTGTTGGGCATCTGGATCATCGGGGTGTTGCCGCTCCCGTAGGCATCCACCGTGATGGGGCTCCCCGAGGAGCCCGAACTGTTGATGGTGAGCGTCCCGCTCCAGGTGTCCCCTCGCTTGAGGTATATGGTGTCCCCAGCCCCAAAGCTGTGGTTGGATACGGCAGAGAGGCTCTGCCAGGGGCTTGATGGGGAGGTTCCGCTGTTGGAGTCCGAGCCCGATACGCTATCGACGTAGTAGCTCGTCCCTGCCGCCTCGGTCGAGCCGATGATGGAGGCGGCTGCTAGCCCCAACACCGAGGCCAGTGCCAGGATGTGCATCCCCCTGCGGATACGCGCCTTGATCGTGGTCATCGAGTCCCTCCTCATGGAGCACCAGGCTGTTGCAAGCCGCGGTCGGGTAGGGTGGGAAGTGGAAAGACGGAGCCGTTAGCGACCTGCTGGAGTTGGCAAGACCGGCGGATAGATCCTGCTGGAGTAGATGTGGAAGGATCCAGCGCGGCCGAGATCTACTGCCAACTGGTAGCAGGCGACAAGAAAGGGCCCGAGACCCAAGCTCAGGTCCTGGTGGTATTAGCTCGGTCTCTCTCAATTGCCTGCGGGGTTAGCTGACGGGTTCGGGCAGAAAGAGTTACCCGGGACGCAGAACGCATCCTTCACCCCACGGTTAGCGCACTACCTGAACGCCGGTCTTCTTGAATGAAGCTTCAGCTGGTCACCCCGGGATCGACTGCTGAGGCACCACTCATGTGACAGACAGCATCAAAGGGGTAGAGCACCGGTGGTTCCCCCGTCTTCCGGCATGATCTGCCGGAAGTTCGGCTTACCTATTCGGTTGCCTGGTTGCTGGATGTTCCCGGACTGCTCCGCAGATAGGCAGCCCCGGGAATGTGGATCGGCTGGTCCTATCGGACCGGGCGGGAGTATATAACAGCGTAGCAGCATGTGTAAATACCCGAAATGCGCTAAGCGGGCAGTAGGGTGATGTACTTCTGGCAAAACAGATAAGTCGCCAGAGTGATCGGGGATGCGAGTGTTTTGCGAGAGGATCGCGTTATCCTGCCATCCCGTGGGAGGGGTTAGCCCTCATGTCTTCGCGGAATCTACAGCTACGCGGGCATGAGCCCGCAATACAGGGAATTCGTGACGGACATGTTGATCCGCGAGTACCAGCCGGTCTGCAACGGGGTTGCGCACATCGGGCGAAGATGGGTCTCTCATCACACTCAGTCGTGGCAACCGGGGTACTTGCCACAGCTGTCCGCATTCCAGTTGCCGGCGTCGGCCCACACCGCGATGTTGAGGCTCGAACTCGCGTTGTAGCTGGTGATTGGAACGCTCTTGCCCGCGATGCTTATCGGGGCGAGGAGCGCCTCGTACTGAGCGCCGTGGGGTATGGCGGAGTGACACGCCTGGCAGGACTTACCCTGGCCGGCATGCAGGCGGTGGAGGTTGTTTCCCTGGGAATTGGAGAAGCCCGTGCCGTTGCCGGAACCGCTCGGACCGTAGGTGTTCGGGTCGTGGCACTGCAGGCATAGCCCCGATTGGCTCGGCCCCCAGCTACCCGTCAGGAGATAGGCGTTGGCCGAGCCGTGCGGACCCCGGGGATCCGTCCCGACATCGCTGGCATGGCAGTCACTGCAAACCACGGGGCTTGTCGCCGTCCACGGGGTGCCGGCCGTGAAGGTCATGGGCCGCCGCGGATCGTTCGTGCGAGGTGTGAAACCGCTGGTGGCGGTCTTATCGCTTTCCACCCAGTGAAAGCTGGTATTGTTGACGTTCAGCTCCAACGACTGGTCGGTCTCGACGATTGCCCCGGTGTGAGCGGTCGGGGGCGAGCTTCCGTAGGCCCAGGATGAGTGGCACTTGAAGCAGAGCTGGTCTTCGTTGCTCACCTGGTTGATCTTGCTGAAGGTGGGAGTGGTCCACGGAGCGCCGTTGGAGACGTCCAACCCCCACGTTCCCACCAGGACCCCGGCCGATCCGAGGGACCCGGGGGTGTGGTCTCCCTTCTGGGTCGAATGAGGGTTGTGGCAGTCCTCGCACTCCACATGGCGATTGGCGCCGCTGAAGCTGGAGGGACTCGACTCCCCCGGGCGATGAATGCCCTCGGTAGCATCGACTGGATGCCTGAACCCTTTGGCAAACTCCGCTTTGATGTCCGGACCGCCGGTGCCGTCGTGGCAGGTGTAGCAGGTTCCCTCCTCCGTGGACGCGCTCCGCAGCTCAAGGGCGGCTCCGGTATGGGTTCGGTGGCACTTGGCGCAGGCATCCGAGGTGGCACTGTAGCCACCGCCATTGTCACCGTGCGCGGGTTGGGGGCTCGGGGTCCCAGCGGGCGCGGTGGGGCTGGCAACGGGGGAACCTGTTGTCGAGAAGGCGTTTCTGTTTATCTGCACCACCACGTCGGACGGAGTGGAAGAGGAATCGAAGTCAAGACTCGCCGTGGAGCCGGAACCGGCGGCCGACACGTCCACCTGAAACTCTACCCCGAAGCGCTCCCCAGGGTAGAGGGTGAAGCTTGGAACGCCGTAGCTCCACGTAATTGGCTGAGAGGCAGACGAGCTCAGGGCATCGGTGGAGGAGTCGCCGGTTGTAGCGTGGAGGTAGGCGATACCGTCGATCCCCACACGGTAGATGCGCGCCCGCATGTGCCCGCTCGCTGAGGGATCTGACGTAGCAACGTAACTGTCGAAGCTCCAGCTCCCGCTGAGGTCCCAGGTGGTGCCAGCCGGCACTGGATCCGAGACGAAGATGCTGACACCGGAACCGTCCTGGAAGGTCGCCACGGAGCCCACACTCAAAGAGGCCGTGGCCGTCTTCTGGGAGCTGCCCGTGGTGGTGCTGAGCGTGTCGTAGGTAGTCGAATTGACCGAAACCGCGGCGGCATGGAGGAGCAGATCGTTCGACGGATCGGACACCACGACAGACCAGGGCTTGCCGGAGATATTCCCCCATGGGTATTCCAGTTCGCTGTGGAAGCTGTAATCCGTCGGCGGGCTCGTGAGCGCTGGACTCATCAGACTGTAGCTCTTGCTCACCGTGTCGCCCTGCTGCAGGTCGCCCACGTCCCAGGTAACCTCGTTGGTGCTCGAGTCCACCTTACTGACGCTCCCACCTCCAGCATTAGACACTCCCCACGCACTGGGGAAGAAGTCGGTCAGTTTCGCCCCGGGAACCGGCGCATCCACGTTCATCTTCACCGCGATCGACACCTTGGTCTGCGGCGACGCCTTGTGCTGGCCCACTCGCGTGCCCGAGAGCTGCCGGTCGAAGGCGACCGCCGACGCGGGAATGGGCGTGGGAGTCAGGGTCGGCGTAGGGGTGAGGGTCATGGTTGGCGTGAGGGTCGGCGTCAGCGTGGCAGTCGGCGTCAGCGTGAGAGTCGGGGTAACGGTGATGGTAGGGGTGCCGGTGACGCCGGACGTAGCGGTGGGGGCAGACATGAGCGCCCTGACGGTGGGCGTACCGGTCGGGGCAACGGTAGGGACCTGCATGCCGGTGGGAGTGCCCGTCGGGGTTGCAGTCGGCGTGGCTGTATCGGTCGCGGCGGTTGGACCTGGCGTGCCGGTGGATACAGGGCTGGCCGTCGGCGTGATCGACGGCAAGGGCGGCTCGGCATTCGGAGTCGAGGATCCCGACATCGTCGGCAGGACGGTCGCTGAAGGCGCGGGTGATGCCGTGGGCGTCGGGATGGGCGAAGGCGAACCTACCGAAGGGGTGGGCGTCACGGTTGGTACCGGCGACGCGGTCGGGGTAGGCGCGGAGATGGCAGTGGGGGCGGCGGTGCGAGTGGCGGCCTGTGTCGCGGTAGCCGCAGGCGTCGCCGCGGCGGCCGTTGTGGCGGTGGCAGCCCTGGTGGCGGTCGCAGCCCGGGTGGCGGTCGGGGCCGGTACCGAGGTGGCCAACGCGGTCGAGGCCGCGGCGGTCACGGTCTTCGGCGTGATGAACCAGGGTGAAGTGCCGGCCGCGAGCAACGCGGCCATGGCGATCGGGGCCCCCACTATCCAGATCCTGTGTACAGTTTTCCAGAAAGTCATCGACACCGCGTCCTACTTGCCGTGACAGTTTTCG
>JAJYKO010000170.1 GCA_021788565.1 Chloroflexota bacterium | reverse complement strand
GATAGGTGATGTCTGTGAGTACGATCGACCCGGAGAGGAGGAGCCACCCCCAGGACGGGGATAGCCAGCTCCGGCGCCCGTCGATGGAAGGAAGGACGAAGCAGAGGAACGGCACCATCCAGGTCAGGTACCAGGGCTCCACCACGGCGTTCAGGAGGATGAACAGCCCCACCAGGTAGTACACACTCCGGAGGAGTGATCTCAGCCCCGTTCGACGTCTCCAGAGCACGGCCGCCATGAGAATCGAGGCAATGAAAAGCGTAGCGTCGCAGGCTAAGCGCGCGGCCGCGCCGGGGTCAGCCGACACCAGGCCGAAGAGCCTCATCAGGACGTAGTTGGCGCTGTCGTTGAATCTGGCGTAGGTTGCCTCCGTGAGCAGCCCCGTCAGGGCAGGACCGACCGTCAGAGGCAGGAGGCCCAGCCCCAGCGTTGCGCCGGCCGCTATCACGCCAGGTACACCCCACATCGGGAGGAAGACGGGTGCCGTGATAGCCGGCACCACCTTGGCCAGCGTCGATATCCCCAGCATGATGCCGCTTCCCGCGCGGTTCCCCCTGGCGAGAAAGTAGAGCGCTCCGAGAAGTGGCAGGATCATCTCGGCGTCGAAGTGACCGCTATGTGCGAACTGGACTATCACCAGCGGGTTCCAGGCATAGATCAATACCCTGAAGAGGTCCTGTCGCAACCTGGCCAACATGGCGAGCAGCAGTGCCATTACCCCGAGATCGAACACTACCGCCATCACCTGCATTGCCCTCAGACTGTTGGGTGACAGGCGGTAAACCAGAGCGAAGAGCCCTTCGGCGAGCGGGGGATATGGCGTGACCATCGATTTCGCGTTGATGCCGTTCCAGAGGGAATCCCTGAGGGAGGCTAATTCCGGGGAAGCGGGAGGATAGCGATACGGATCGATTCCAGCCGCGGCCACTCTCCCGTCCCAGACGTACCGGAACACGTCGTCCGAGAGACTCGGGGTCGTTCCCAGCAGGGCGACACGCAGAAGCACTGCCCATCCGAGCGCCACAGCCAGTATCCACCGCGACAGCCGGCCACGCTGGCGCCTGCCGGTCGAGAGCACAAGCAGGACGATGCCGAGGTAGAATGCGAAGGAGATGGAGAACAAAACGACGTGGCGGACTAGATCGCTTCCAGGCGACTTCAGGAGCGCAGCCGCCTCGTAAATACCGACGCCGAGGCCCCCCACCGCGAGGGCGCCTCCAAGACGGGACTCGGAGGCCGCAAACCAACTCGTCAAAGTCCCTCTCGACTCACTCGGTTCCGAGTTGCTGGCGGACCAGAACTATCAGCGAGCCCACGTCGAACGGTTTGCTTATCCACCCGCTCGCGCCGATCTCTTCGGCGCGCTTCTCGGCATTCTCGGCTGCCGTAACCACCACTATGGGGACCCCATCCTCGAATCGGTTGTGAAACTCCGAGGCGAACTCCCAACCGTCCATGACAGGCATCCTCATATCCAGCAGGATCAGGCTGGGCATCTTGTCCTCAACGACGTCAAGTGCCTCCTGCCCATCCGAGGCTGTTCTCACGTCGTATCCCTCAGACGAAAGCACGAAGGCCAGCAGATCCAGTAGATCCTGGTCGTCGTCCACTACTAGAATCGTCTTAGAGCTCTTCGTCTGCACCCTCACCTCGGATCTTGGGCAGGCTGAAGGTGAAGGTGCTGCCTTCTCCCTCCCGGCTGGCGAACCAGATTCTTCCGCCATGCCTGGTCACGATTTCCTTCGAGATGTACAGTCCGACTCCCATTCCCCCATAGTCGAAAGGAGTTCCGGTGTGGGCCCGATAGAACCGCTCGAACATGTGGCCTTGCTTGTCCGCGGGTATCCCCACGCCCCGATCCGAAACAGTGACCGCCGCGTCATCGTCGTCCAGGGTGACTGCCACCTCGACCTGTCCGCCGCCAGGTGAGTACTTCATCGCATTGTCTATCAGGTTCACCACAACCTGCTCCAGCCGATCTCTGTCCCCCAACACTACCACAGCGCGCGGAGATTTATCGAAGACTATCTGATGTTTGGTTGCGCTGAGCGACATGCGATCTGCGACCTGCGCCACTAGATCTGGAAGGTATATCTTCTCCATCACGAGGTCAAGTCTACCGGCATGGAAGCGAGAGATGTCCAGCAGGTCCTGGACGATCCTGTCGATCCTATCCGAACCCCGATCGATCGCGTCCAGCATCTTGCGGCGGGGCGCCGGCATATCGGCGCTTGTTCTCAATAGCGCTTGGGCGAAGCCTTTCATGACCGCGACGGGGGTCTTGAGCTCGTGTGCCGCCACGCCGATGAACTGGTCTTTCAGCTTCTCCAATTCGACCAGCGCGGTGACGTCCCGAGTTACGGCCACGGCGCCGACGATCTTCTCCCCGTCACGCCGTATCGGCGCGGCGTTCATCCGGATGTAGCTACTTCGTTTGCTGCCCGCGCTGGAGACCACCGCGTCCACGGGTGCAACCATCTCACCCGCGAGTGCACGGACAAGGGGGTGTTCTTCATAGTCGAATGGTCTTCCGTTCGGGTGGCGCATCCCGGCGAGGCCCTGTACGTCGCGAATGGCGAGGCCGACGGGCGATAGATCCTGGAGCCCTATCATGTCGATGCCGGCCTGGTTGGCCAAAGTGATGCGGCCCTGAGGGTCTGACACGAACACTCCGTCGACCATGTTGTTTAGTATGCCCTGTAGCTCGGCGGCGCGGCTCTGGGCAGCTTCGGCGAGCTGCCTGACCTCGGCCAGAAGGCGTTCTCGCTCGTCCTCTGCTCGCTTCCGCTCGATAGCCGCCGCCAGAACGTTCGCCAGCGACTCGAGGAAGTGAATGTCGTCCTCGCTGAAGACCCGCCGGTTGGCCGTGTACGCGCCTAGAATGCCGAATGGGCGGTCTCTTCCGGATATGATTACACTGAGGCCGCTGGTGATGTGGTGCTCAAGGTGAAGGGCGGGCATGGAGAAGCGCTTCTCAGTCTCCGCACGTTCTAGGACCACCGGTTCGTGCGATAGGAGAGTATAGCCGGCCTGTGAGCCCTTCCCTGCCTCGATCAAGGCAGTTCCGACGTAGCCGTCTTTCCAGCCTACGCCCGCTCGCATGAGCAGTTGGTCCCCACTGGGGAGAAGCTCCAGGACCTTGGAGTAGTCCGCCTCCAGCTCGCGAGCGGCCGCCGCGGCTCCCTCCTCCATGAGCGATTGCAGTCCAGCGCCTGCCAGCGCGTGCTGTCCCAGGTGTGCCACGGCCGCCTGCTGACGCTCCCGCACCCTCGATTCGCTCGACGAAGACGAGGTCCACGCTGCTTCACGACGCTGCTCGGCATGGTCGGCGCTCGGCCGCCCTTCATGACCATCCATAATTGCCACACTCGACTCCAGTCCCACCGCCGACGCTCTGCGAGGGCGCGTTTGGCGGGGGCAACATCACCTGGCGAAAAGTGCGCGAGAAGACTTCGACGCGACCACAAGGCCACGAGGGTAAATTGAATGCGTTTCAAAACAAATTGTCAAGTTACGCTCCTCCCACCCCTCGCCGTCAGGAATCTTACCACTTAGCCCATAGTTCTGTGGGGATGTCGACCGAGGGTCCGTGCACTTGACGCGTGACACGGCGGCCCGGTAGAAGTATGCTGGTGACTGCCCGCGTGGATCCTGACCTTGCGCACAACACATCGTCGGAGGTGAGCTGTGTCGATCTCGGCTGATACCCTGGATTCCGTAGCCTACCAGCTCTTGTGGCGCGCCGCCATCCAGCTTCCCGCGGACGTAAAGGAAGCACTCTCCAGAGCCCGGGCGAGCGAATCGGATCAGATGGCGCAGCGGCAACTGGATGCCATTCTTGCCAACGTGAGAATGGCGGAAGAGACGAGCACCAGCATCTGTCAGGATACCGGAGTGCCGCTCTTCTTTGTGAACGTCGGGACCGGCTGCAGGATCGAGGGGGACCCGGGCGCGGCTTTGAGCCGGGCCGTCGCTCGAGCTACCGTGGATATCCCTCTCCGGCAGACCGTTGTGCATCCCCTCGACTTCAGTAATCCCGGCACCAATACCGGTTGGGGCACTCCTATCATCCACTACGACCTCGTCCCTGGGGCGCCGTACGTCGAGATCACCGCCACAACCAAAGGGTTCGGCGCGGAGATGCGATCCACCCTCGTCTGGATCCTCACGAGCGAGGACTCCCGTAAGGCGGCCCTGAAGGTCGTCCTGGACACGGTCGAGGACGCTGGAGGAGAACCCTGCCCGCCGGTTATCGTCGGCCTCGGCATCGGCGGCACCGCCGAGCAATCCATGCTGAATGCCAAGCGAGCCCTTTTCAGGCCCCATCTGGGTTCGCCGAACCCGGACCCCAACGTCGCGGCCCTGGAGCAGCAAATCCTGGCCGCGGTCAACGGAATGAAGCTCGGTCCCATGGGATTCGGCGGGGGAACCTACGCGCTCGCCGTCCACGCCGAGTTGTGTGGCACCCACACCGCCCTGGTTCCAATCTCGGTGATCTTCCAGTGCTGGGCACATCGCTACTCCACTGCCAGGATTTACGACGATGGGAGAGTGGAATTCATCACCCATCCCGAGGAGGTGCGCCATGTCTAGGGAGTTCTCGATCGAGCTTCCAGCCGCTGAAGAGACCATTCGACAGCTGCGGGTCGGCGACACGGTTTACCTTTCCGGGATCCTCTGCACCCTGCGGGATATGGGCCATCGGCGCGCCGTGGACGCCCTTGCCAGGGGAGAACAGCTGCCTTTCGATCTCGCGGCTGGTGGACTGTGGCACTCAGGACCCATCACCAGGCAGGTGGACGGCAGGTGGCGCATACTATCGGCCGGACCGACCACCAGTTCCCGCTTCACTCCGCTGGGGGCGCAACTGATCCGGCAGCTGGGGATAAGGGTCATCGTGGGCAAGGGGACCATGGGGCCTGAAGCAGTGGCAGCTCTGAAGGATGTGGGTGGCTGCTTTCTCAACTCGACGGGCGGCTGCGCCGTGCTCTACGCCAACCAGGTGGAGGAAGTGATCGCCGTTCACTGGCTGGACCTTGGGGAGCCGGAGGCCGCCTGGGTGGCGCGGGTTCGAGACATGGGGCCTCTGGTGGTGGGCATTGACTCGCTTGGAGGGAGCCTGTTTGCGGAGATGAAGTCCCGCACCGCCCCCAACCTTGCTAGCATCTACCACGAGAATAACCTTGACCCCACGCAAAAGCTGGCCTACCTTCCGAAGCGGGTGGCTGCCTCGGGCCAGCCCTCGCCCAGGTAGCCGCCGGTTGCGGCCTGGCGTTGGGGCTTCAACGGGACGCGGCCGGATTCTCGCCGCTAGATTCGTGCGTTTGGGTGTATTCGAGACAATCAACCTGTAGTATACTGGCGACCGACGATGTACAACTAAATAGGCAGCCGAGCCTCCACCGATCGGTGGAGGGCGGGGGAACCAGGAAGTGGGGGTGAACGGCGCCTCGGCGCCCAGGGTATCTCTTTCAGCCCGAACCCGTCAGCTAACCCCGTAGGCATATGAAAGGGGCTAAGATGACATCCCGGACCGGGGGCTTAGGCCTTCGGTCCGAGCTATTTTTTGGCCCTGTTCGAGTGAGGAGGAGAACCATGAAAGTCATGGGCGAAATAATGTTGACCGAAGAGGGCTGGAAGCGGTTCCAGGAGGAACTCCTATCCCTGCGCGAGCAGCAGGGCTGGAGGACGAGCGAGTATCGGACGAACCTCGAGGCGGCGGACCCTGGAGATGCCGGTTCGCGCTACCTGGAGAGCGAGATCGCCGCTATCGAGCGCCGCATCATCCAACTGGAAGGAACGCTCGCGCGAGCCGTCCCGGTCGGTCCGGCCGAAAGAAGACCTGGCATCGTGGGAGTGGGATCGAACGTCTCCGTTCGCTGGGAGGACGGAGAGGAGGAGTCTTACACGCTCGTCGGTCCTTTGGAGGTTGACGTCCGTGTGAGCCGGATCTCCTATGAGTCTCCAGTCGGTCGAGCCCTCGCCGGTAGGAGTGCCGGTGAGTGGATCGACGTTTCGACGCCTAGTGGGCAATCCCGACTGCAGATAGTGCAGGTCGATTAACGAGTCGTCCCTCGCGGAACATCATTCAAGGCCATCGCTGCCACGGCTCCTTCGTGAGGGTGCTTCACGAAGGAGCCCGCCTTACGCCTGTGCGCACGGCTGACGATGGCGCCACTTGTAGCGTATGGGCCCGTCCCCGACGGGTAGCCACGTCGGGCCCGTGACGCGAGCGAGCGCAGCGTGAAGGCCCGCAGGGCTGTGCGCGACGCTACAACCGCCACCGCCGTCCTGAACCAGGCCCCCTCACGCGCCCTTCTGGCCTAGCTTTTGCGGTTGCTTCCTTCCCCATCACATGTTTTAGCCGTGAGACTTGCGAACGTAAGGGATCAGATGCCAAAAATAGCGGCCGTCGCGGACGTGCACTGCCACGAGCACATGAGAGGCCAATTGGCTGAGAGCCTCCGCGACGTGAACGATAGGGCGGACGTCCTGGTTCTGGCCGGTGATCTCACCGCCACCGGACGCATCGCCGAAGCCCGCGAGTTGCTCAGCGAGCTGCGCTGGATAAACGTTCCGGTCGTGGCGGTGCTGGGAAACCATGATTTCGAGCAGAACGAGCAGGACCAGATCTACGATCTCTTGAAGACCAGTGGCATCCACGTCCTCGACGGAGAAGCCGTGGATCTCGAGCTGGACGGCGAACGGGTCGGCTTCGCCGGGACGAAGGGGTTTGCCGGGGGATTCGACCGATATCTTCTGACGGCGTTCGGGGAACAAAGCATAAAGGACTTTGTGATGGCCGGGCTGGTTGAGGTAGACAAATTGGAGAGGGCCCTATCTCAACTCCGTACGGAGCGTCGCGTTGTTGTCCTCCACTACGCCCCTGTTCGGGAGACTCTGAACGGCGAGCCACTGGAGCTGTACCCATTTCTTGGAAGCTCGGAGTTGGAGAAGCCCATCGATCGGCTCGGGGCGGAGGTCGTCTTTCACGGCCATAGCCATTACGGTACGCTTTACAGCCGGACGAAGGGCGGCATCCCTGTGTTCAACGTTGCGCAATCGCTCGTCGTCACCTACCATCTGTTCGAGCTTCCAGCGGTCAAGCGAGTGGGGGCGCCAGCCGGCGAGTTCAGCGCGAGTGAGGTCGAACCGTGAGTAGCCCCGCGTAGGGCTGTGCCTCGTTGCTCTCCGCTATTAATTGGTGATACGGCACGGAGCCAGTGGACCTGTGCGCGGCCGCCTGCCGATGACTGATGACTCGTTGCCGATGACTCATAGCTGAAAGCCGATGGCTGACGGCTGACGGCTAAAGTAAAGCGGCGACCAAACCCGCGGGGTCTCTGGCCCCTGATCCTGAACTGGCGCGCCGTGATCCCCGAGACCCCGCGGGTTTCATCCTGGCTTTGGTTTAGGAGGAGCGATTCGCCGATGGTAACTCTGGTTTCCACGCTGCACGATCCTGAGGGCCGGATGGTCGATGCGACCCGGCGGTTGCTGGGCCGGCTCCAGGAGTTATACGAAGGAATCTCCGTTGTGCCTACCTCGAGCACCTCAGAGAGGCTGTTAGGTACTCTCTCGGGTGTCGCCGTCGAGTCTTTGGATGAGAGTAACGGGGCGATTGGCGTTGGTCGGCGACACGCGCTGAAGCTTGGCCTGCTGTCGGGAGCCTCCCACCTACACTACTGCGACTTCGACCGCATCCTGCACTGGATCGATCGCTACCCTTCCGAACTTACCTCAATCCTCCGTGCGATCCAGGCGCACGACTACCTCATGATCGGTCGTACGGAAAGGGCCTTTGCCACCCACCCGCGGGTTCAGGTGGACACCGAGGGCATCACCAACCGCGGGTTCTCGCACTGGTTCGGTGAGCCGGTGGACGTGACCGCCGGTTCCTGCGGGGTCTCCGCCCAGGCAGCAGCCCTGCTGCTGAAGCGATCGGTCACAAACTCCAACGCCACGGACGCGGAGTGGCCTGCCCTGGTGCGTCTCGCCGGGCTACGGGTGGGCTTCATTCGAACCGAGGGCCTCGAGTTCGAGACGCCCGACTACTTCCAGGACCAGATCGCCGCCGAGGGATCGCTGGAGGCGTGGATGGAGAAGAGGTCCCAGCCCCTGGACTCGTGGATATCCCGCACCCGTCTCACCCTGGAATCGCTCGAAGCACTTCGCACCGTCTCTCGCGAGGGGCGAGACCCGACCCATTAACCACAAAGCCACCAAGATCACGAAGATCACCGAGGGCTCGGTGGGGATTTCGTAGTGTCCATTGCCGTCTTTGTGACTTGACGGTGGATCCTCTCCTCGGTCGGGCTCTTATTGAGGTAAGGTCACGTGATCGGGGTTCTGGGCTTGGGCTGCCCTCGCCTCGGGTATCACCAGCAGAAACAGGAGGACACCCGCGGCCACTACCAGGTCGCCCGGGCTGACGATCACCGATTTGGTTAACGGTCGCGGCGCCCTCAAAAGAAGCGAGTCGCCCAGGAAGGCTAGCCTTGTTTGATCCCCCATCATCGAGTGGGGCAGCCACGCGCCCCCTCTCTCTTGTGCCATCATCCAGTTCAGGCTTCCCTGTTCGGCCATCCTTGCAGGGCTGACCGGCATCTGACCGCCGTTGGCGGCTATTACCGCGGCATTCATCAGCAGACCAGTCCCCATAACGGCGACGCCCAGGCAGCGACGGTTCAACCAGGCGAAGACGAGTAGCGAGACCATGGAGCCCACGTAGAGCAAGCCGCCAAGCTTTGC
>JAJYKO010000169.1 GCA_021788565.1 Chloroflexota bacterium | reverse complement strand
GAAGCGGTCTACCGGGGACTTTAAGCCCCTGAGCACCTACGGGACCCCCGCCGTCTTGCCGATCCACCTCCTGGACGGCGACTCGCCGGTCAAGAACTGGTCGGGCATCGGCTACCGAGATCTGCCGGAGGGGGCAGAGAGGTTCGACGCGGATAGGACTAAGAAGGACTATCGGGACCGGAAGTACGGCTGCTGGAGATGTCCCATCGCCTGCGGGGGACTGGTGTCGGTCAAGCACGAGGGGCCTTACCAGGGAGTGAAGGGCCATCAGAGCGAGTACGAGACGAGCTCCATGTTCGGGACCGACATCCTGAACGACAATTACGCCTCGACGATCAGGGCGAACGACATCTGCAACCGGTACGGGCTGGACACCATCTCCGCCGGTGCCACCATCGCCTTCGCCACGGAGTGCTACGAGGAGGGGATCATCACCGCGGCTGATACCGATGGGATCGAGCTCGGCTGGGGCAAGGACGAGGCGATCATCGCCATGCTCGAGAAGCTGGCCAAGCGTGAGGGGTTCGGGGATGTCCTGGCCGACGGCGTGAAGAAGGCGGCCGAGAGGATCGGTCGGGGCTCCGAGAGGTTCGCCATGCACATCCAGGGACAGGAGGTGCCGGCCCACGACCCCAAGTTCATTCCTGCCCTGGCCATCGTCTACACCATGGACGCCACCCCCGCCAGGCACACCCAGGGCGGCGCCTTCTGGTTCTCGCCGGGCTATTCGGTACCAGCCGGTTTCAACAAGCGCGAGATCGAGAAGTGGGGCGATCTGAACAAGCGCATGTGGAGCTTCCTCCACGTGGTGAACGCCGCGGGTATCTGCCGCTTCGCCCACGATAGCTACCACTTCACATTCATACCCAACTTCCTTTCGGCGGTCACGGGCAGGGAGTGGTCGCTGGCTGACTGCGAGGTAGCTGGGGAGAGGATCGCCAACCTCAGGCACATATTCAACCTGAGGGAGGGGCTGAACCCGCTGAAGTTCCAGGTGCCGGGCCGCATCCTGGGCAACCCGCCCTTCGATGAGGGTCCGACCGAGGGGATCACCATCGACCGGGAGAAGCTGGCGAAGGTGTTTCTGGAGTCCATGGAGTGGGACCTGGAGACAACGCGGCCCAACCCGCGGCGGCTGAAGGAGTTGGGGCTCGGCTACCTGGCGGAGGCTCAGTCCGTCGGGTGAGGAAGCCGTGAAGATCAACTACTACGGCAGCCTCCGTGAGCACACGGGGGAAGCCGGTATCGCCTGGGAAGCCGCGGCGGTCGATCTGGAAGAGTTGCTCAACGCGCTCTCGGCTCGGTACGGCGAGGCATTTCGGCGAATCGTCCTGAACGAGGGCGAGATAGGTGCGGGCGTCACGGTGCTGATCAACGGTCGTGACGCCCGGGGCTTAGGCGGCCTTAGCGCGCCGCTCTCGCCCCGGGATACGGTCTACCTCTTGCCCATGGCCGGGGGCGGGTAGGGTCCGGAGCTCGCAGCCCCGCGAGGACCGCCACTCCTGCCCCCGCCCTCCTTGCGATGCCCGTGGCGTGCCGGCGAACGCTACGACGCGGCCCGTACCTCCGACAATCGCCTGCGGATGGCCTGAACCTCGCCCTCCAGTGTCGTATCGGTCCCGTAGGGGGTGCGCCCGCTGAGGTCGGCATCGGCCACCGAAGGGTTGTAAGACATGAAGCCCAACACAGGCAGCGGCGCGGCCTGAGCCTCGATGAACTCGCGGTCGGCATCTCCGCGCACCTTGTTCCCCACCACGTAGCAGCGCGAGATCCCAAGGTCGGCGGCGAGACGGGAAACGTGATGAGCGGTCTGGATACTTCGTTGGCCAGGCTCCACCACCACGATCATCGCATCCACCTGATCCGCGGTTCCACGGCCAAGGTGCTCCACTCCCGCTTCCATGTCGAGGATCACCGTGTCGTCCCTCTGCAGCAGCAGATGGGTCATCAGGGCGCGCAGCATCACGTTCTCCGGGCACGCGCAACCGCCGCCGCCGCGATCCACGGTCCCCATCACCATCAGCCGCACGCCCTCGTGGCTGAGAGAGAACCTGTCCGGTATGTCGTCAACTCGGGGATTGAGCCGGAAGTAGGCGCCCTGGCTGCCCGGCTTCGCCCCCGTGCGCTCCTCGATCAGATCGTCCAGCTCGGCGATGGGCCGAATCGATGCGGCTCGGTCCGGCGAAACGCCCAGTGCCGAAGCGAGATTGGCGTCCGGATCGGCATCTATGGCCAGCACCGGCACGCCATCGGCGGCGTACTGGCGCGCGAGCATTCCGGCAAGCGTGGTCTTTCCTACTCCGCCCTTGCCGCTGATAGCAATCTTCGCCATTGTAAGCTCCAGTTCTCGAAGAAATCCGTCACATGAGTGGTCCACCTCGATTGTAACCGATCCCCGCCCGAACCGCTAGAAAAATCCGTGCAGGTTCAACAATTATTCTACTGGTTAACGACGCATCGTTGTTGTGGGGGTCCGCACTGTGTTACCATCTGCTTCTCTGGTTGACGCAACGCGGGGGGGCACTCCTAACACGGTTCTCCGGCGGCTCATTCTCATCTACACCAATCCGGCTCGGTTCTTGCGGCTCGAACAATATCGATCATTCATCATGCGAGCACGGTTTTGACGGAGGTTCGTTGTCGATGGCAGACGGCCAGTTGAAGATCCTATTTATGGCAGCGGAGATGGTTCCCTTCGCCAAGACCGGCGGCGTCGCGGAGGTAGCCAACGCGCTGCCCCGGGCGCTGCGTGCATTGGGCCACGACGTTCGAGTGGCTATCCCGCGCTACGGCCGTATCGATCCCGACAAGTTTGGCCTCCGAACGCTGATCCCGGAGATGACTGTCCCGCTGAACGACCACACGGAGACAGCCACCGTCATGACCACCGAGGTGAGCGACGGCCTGCCCGTCTACTTCATCGACAATCCGCGCTTCTTTAACCGCGAGAACCTCTACGGTTACGCCGACGACGGGGAGCGCTTCATCTTCTACAGCCGCGCCGCCACCCAGATGCTCAAGCAGTTGGAATGGAAGCCGGACGTGATCCATCTGAACGACTGGCACACGGCCATCGTCGCCAACTGGCTGAAGACCATATATCGGGACGACCCATTCTTCCAGGACATTGCCTCGGTGTATACGATCCACAACCTCGCCGTCCAGGGCATATTTGGGTGGCGCATCCTTGAGATCGCCGGGGTGGACGAATACACCTTCATGAACCCGCGCATCGAGGAACTGCCCAACGTGGTCGCGCTGATGGCCCACGGAATCCTCTTCGCGGATGTCATCAGCACCGTCAGCGAGACCTACGCTAAGGAGATCCTCACGGCGGAGTATGGGGAGAAGCTCAACACACTACTGCAGGAGCGCCAGGATCGGCTGTTCGGCATCCTCAATGGTATTGACTACTCCGCCATGAATCCAGAGACGGACCCAGTCATAGCGCAGCGGTACGACGTCTCCGCTCTGGACAATAGGGTGCCGAACAAGCTTGCCCTCCAGAAGGAAGCGGGCCTGGCTGCGGACGCGCGCGTCCCGCTCATCGGCTGCATCTCGAGACTCACGAACCAGAAAGGCTTCGACATTCTCTCGGAGGTGATCGACGGCTTGATGGACCTCCCCCTCCAACTGGTGCTGATGGGAACGGGCGACCAGTACTACCATGAGATGTTCACGCGGCTCGCCAGGCGATACCCCCAGAAGATGTCGGTCTTCCTCACCTTCAACCCGTCGTTGGCCAAAAAGATCTTCGCCGGCAGCGATATGTTCTTGATGCCGTCGCGGTTTGAACCGTGCGGGTCCAACCAGATGGCAGCCCTTCGCTACGGCAGCGTGCCGGTTGTTCGCAGGACGGGTGGCCTCGCCGATACCGTCCACGACTTCGACCCGGCTAGCGGAGATGGAAACGGCTTCAGCTTCGACAAATACAGCGGCATGATGCTGTTTGCCGCCGTGGTGCGCGCCCTGGAGGATTACAGGAATCGGGAGGCCTGGTCAAGGCTCATGCAGTCCGGCATGCAGGCAGACTTCTCCTGGACCAGCAGCGCGCGGAAATACGTGGATCTCTACGCGAAGGCGAGGCAGCTTCAGCGCCAGACCCCCTCCCCCGTCAGGGCCGGCTAGTGCTCTATCACACGTCTATTGACGTCCTGGATTGGCACCAGCCTGGGTGAGAAAGGCAAGCTGGCATCCTGAAGTCGATGGCGACACGAGCGGCGTTTCTGAGCGATGCGACCCACCGCCTCCGCTTCGTGTACACCCTGAAGCACTCCTCCTGGATGAACCAGGTGGAGATCTGGTTCAGCATTCTGGTGCGCAGACTGCTCAAGAGGTCGAGCTTCACTTCCCTTGACGACCTGTGCTGCCGCATCCTGGCTTTCAGCGACTACAACAACCGGACCATGGCCAAGGTGTGGGGACGGGAGTACACTGAAGAGATCGATTACCTCCGCGTATACGTCCGGGGACTGCGACGCAAGCTTGGGGAGGACCCGGAGCAGCCCGAGTACATCCTGACAGCGCGCGGGGTCGGATACCGCTTCCGCGGGGCCAGCTGACCGGCACTCTCTGCGAAACGCCCGCCACGGAAGGTAACGAGGACAGGAATGGCGCCGGAGAATACCAGGCAGATGCAAGTCGTCTACGAGGTCTCAAAGATCCTCTCCTCTGCTCCTGACCTCCCGACCCTTCTGGACTCCGTTGTAGAGAGCCTGGTGAGCGGTGTGGATGCCGCTGAAGCCGCGGCCATCTTCCTGTATTCGGAATCCACACGAACGCTGGAGCCGATCTCCGTGTGCGGCTTCGACCGCGACGCTGCCCTTGCCATGAGTCTTCGCCCCGACGAGTCCATGACCGGGCGTGCCTTCTCCACGGGTGACGTGCAGTTCTTCTCCACCCCGGACGAAGTCGCGGCCGCGCTCGCCAGCATGTCAGAAAAAAACAGGGCTCTCTTTGGCAACGCCCTCGGATCTGCTGGCCCACCCCGCAGTGCCGTTTGTGCTCCCCTCATTTCCCACGACGAGAGGCTCGGTGTTCTGGTTCTAGAGAATTTGAGAGGGGAACGCAGTTTCGGGTCGTCCGACCTCGGTCTGGTGAGGGCGCTGGCCCATCTGATCGCCCTTGCCGTCCAGAAGGAACGGTTGCAGGAAGAGGCGGAGCAGGCGAGAGTCCTCCAGGAGGCGAACCGCCTGAAGTCCGAACTTCTGTCTACGCTTTCCCACGAAATGAGAACCCCCCTCGCCTCCATCAAAGGGTATAGCACGGCACTGCTGCTCGAGTCGGCCAAATGGGATCAAGCGACGAGGGAGGAGTTCCTGCGGACGATCGACGAGGAGACGGACAACCTCCAGAACCTGATAAGCGACCTGCTGGAGTCCTCAACAATCGAGGCGGGGCTGCTGAGAATAGAGAAACAGCCCGTGCTACTCAGGCGGGTGGCCGAGCGGGTTATTGAGCAGGCATCGTTACGCACCCGCGGGCACAGGTTCGCCGTCAGCTTCCCGAAGGACTTCCCCGTGATAGAGGCGGACCCCCATCGGATTGAGCAGGTCTTGCGTAACCTCGTCGACAATGCGGTCAAGTACTCGCCGGAAGGCGGCCTAATAGTTGTTCGTGGTGAAGTCCGTCCGGGCGAAGTTATTCTCAGTGTCTCAGATCAAGGCGTAGGCATAGCCCCAGAACACCTCAACCGCCTGTTCGAGAGATTCTTTCGGATCAAGTCCGGTATCGGCCCCAAGGTCACAGGAACAGGCCTCGGCCTCCCCATAGCCCGGACCATCGTGGAGGCGCATGGAGGACGTATCTGGGCGGAGAGTCAGGTGGGATCGGGTACTACGATGTATTTCACTCTTCCCCGGACTGCCGATGAAGGAGACGAAGATGACGGGATCTAAAGTGCTCATGGTCGAAGACGAGCCGAAGCTCGCCAGACTTATCCGCTCGTTGCTGGAAGCGGATGGTTACAAGGTGGCCGCGGCTATGACCGGAGAAGATGCACTGGACATGGTGGAACTCGCCGAACCCGATCTCATACTTCTTGACCTCCTGCTTCCCGGTGAGGTAGATGGTTACGAGGTGTGCAGGCGGGTGCGTACCTCGTCCAGGGTTCCCGTGATCATGCTTACCGCCAAGGCCCAGGAGTCCGATAAGGTTCGCGGCCTCGACCTTGGAGCGGACGATTACATCACCAAGCCGTTCAGTTCGAGGGAGCTTCTTGCGAGGGTGAGAGCAGCCCTTCGGCGGAGTGCCCTCCAGGAGGGACGTACTGATAGCGACATAGTTCAAGTGGGCCGGCTCGCTATCGATCTGGGACGTCGACGTGTAGCCGTTGCTGGTAACGAGGTAGCGCTTACTCCTACCGAGTACAGCCTGCTGGCGGAGCTTGCACGGAATGCCGGAAAGGTGATGCTACACGAGGAGCTGCTCGCCCGAGTGTGGGGTCCTGAATACCGCAGCGAGACGGAATACCTTCGTGCCTACATACGCTACCTCCGGCGCAAGCTGGAAGAAGACCCCAAACATCCCCAGTACATACTCTCCAGACCCGGCATAGGTTACTACCTCCCCGCGGAATAGCCTCAGCCATTCGCGTCGCACCTTTCTCACGAGTCTTTCACATCTTCCTCGTCTGTTTTCACACCCTTCCCATGCCTTGGCCTCTAGGCTTACTCCACAAGCGACGTCGCGCATGGAGGTGAGTATGTCGGCCCCAACTGTTCCAGAAACACGTCCTACTCAGGGGCTAGTAGGAAGTCAGGAACTTCTCGGGAACGAGGGCAAAGAGGGCCTGTACGCAGGCGTCCAGGCCCGGCTGGACAGCGCAGTCCATGCTCTCGGTCTCGACCCCGGGATTCACGCGATTCTGCGGCGACCTGAGCGAGAGTTGACGGTCGCCATTCCAGTCCAGATGGATGATGGCAGCCTCGTGGTCTTCGAGGGCTACCGGGTACAGCACTCCAGCGTCCGCGGCCCGTGCAAGGGCGGTATTCGCTACCACCCCGCGGTTGAGCTGGACGAAACGAAGGCCCTCGCGGCCCTCATGACCTGGAAGTGCTCTTTGGTGAACATCCCCTTCGGCGGGGCAAAGGGGGCGGTGAGATGCGACCCCGCGAAGATGACGAGGGGAGAGCTGGAGAGGATCACGAGACGCTACGCCGCAGGGATCATGCCGATTATCGGCCCCAAGAATGACATTCCCGCGCCGGACGTGAACACGGGCGAGCAGACGATGGCGTGGTTCATGGACACCGTGAGCTCGATGAAGGGCTATACAGTGCTCGACATCGTGACCGGCAAGCCGGTTGGCATCGGGGGATCCCTGGGTAGGAAAGAGTCCACGGGTCGGGGCGTTGCCGTGATCGTGGCCGAGCTCCTGAAGGCGAATCGGAAGCCAGTCGAGGGCGCCACCGTCGCCATCCAGGGGTTCGGCAAGGTCGCAATCCCTGCTGCTCAGGTGCTCTCGTCGTGGGGTTGCAGGGTCGTGGCGGTGAGCGACCTGTCGGGTGGAGTGTACAACCCTGTGGGGCTGGACATACCGCGCCTGATCGACGACCTCTCGGAGCGCCCAGGAAAACTGCTAGCCGACTGCTTCCTTCCCAGCTGCGAGCGTGTGACCAACGAGGAGTTGCTGGAGCTCAAGGTGGAGGTGCTGATTCCTGCCGCCATGGAGAACCAGATCAGCTCGGCCAATGCCTCGGCAATCAACGCTGCCTTCGTAGTGGAAGGGGCGAACGGCCCAACGACCCCGGAGGCAGACGCCATCCTCGAGTACAGGGGAACCACCGTCGTGCCGGACATCCTGGCCAACGCGGGCGGGGTGGTCGTCTCCTACTTCGAGTGGGTGCAAGGGGCCCAGTCCTATTTCTGGGGAGCGGATGAGGTCAACAGGAGGCTCGACGAGACCATGATCCGGAGCTTCCAGGACGTGCTCGACACAGCCCGCAAACGAGACGTAACCCTCCGAGACGCCGCCTATCTTCTAGCCGTGGACCGGGTCGCACGGGCAATAGCCCAAAGGGGGATATTCCCATGAGAACATCTTACGTAAGTGATAAGGAACAGATTGGGGAGGAAGAGACTTTCCTACCAGCTAGCGCCTCCAGGATGGCGGAGTCGGCCGTGCTTTTCTGCTGCCACAGGACCTCGTACAAGTGCGAGAGCGCGGTAGCCGCAGCCCTTAGAGCAGGCGACCCCCGATCCCACGACTGCTTCCGGCACTACCTGAGCCTTCAGATAGCGGAGTACCTGCGGAAGCTAGACGACAATCTGGTCGGCGTCTACAGCTACAGCTATGGCGACGCCGAAGAGGAGGGAGAAGAGCGCAGCACCAGCCCGACAGAGACTCTCAAACTGATTCTACGAGTCCGCCGAAAGACCGCGGCTCTCAACGCGGTTGTGGCGGCGCTCGATGAGGCACTGCTTGACCAGTACAAGAGACTCATCGCTCCAGTCGGCGACAAGATGGGGTCCTTTATGGACGCTCAGATGGTAGACGACGGGGAAGCAGAGGAGGGAATCGGCCTGGCGGCCATACTGAGATCTGTCTTCACTCCTCCGACTCGGGTGTGGCCGAGTAGTCGGTGACCTTCCCCCTCAGGGGTCACCGCATGGGGGCAGGTTGTGGCCGGCGCGACCCCACAACCTGCCCTGCCGTCTCCCTGTCCCCCGTCCCCCGGTCCCTAGTACACCCCCAGGTAGCGGTCAATCTCCCAGGACGTGACGTTCCGCCGGAACTCCTTCCATTCCATGGACTTGGCCTCGAGGA
>JAJYKO010000168.1 GCA_021788565.1 Chloroflexota bacterium | reverse complement strand
TCATTACCGGTTGTGTTCGCCTCGGCGAGGACGCCGCCACATTTCTTACCATTCACGAGAATATCGTTCGGCCACTTGATTAGAGTTTCCAGTCCCGTCTCAAGATGAATCGCGGCGCGAGCGGCGAGAGAGGCCGCCATGGTCACGCGCGTGAGCGAGGCAAGACTCACGGGCGGGCGGAGAATCGCCGACATCAGAATAGAGGAACGGGCAGGTGCAAGCCACATTCGGCCCAGTCTTCCACGCCCCGTGGTCTGCTCGTCGGTGATGATAACGGCCCCCTCAGGTTCGCCATTCTCAGCCAGCCGTCCCGCAATATTGTTCGTCGACCCCAACTGCTCATAGTACCGGATATGTCTGAACAAGCGCGTGTTCAGGCCGCGGCTGATCGCTTCCGGGTTGAGAGGAGAATCGTTAATTTCCATTGCTCCCGCATTATAACATTGCTTGCGAGCAGGCGCCAAGCCAGGCGAAAGTTCTTTGGCATGCTCGCCGCGGCTCATCCGCTTTTTCAAAGAGGCGAATTTGGTGTTCTGCCGGAAAGGGAGTATAATGGAGTTCGTAGTAGCGGGCCCCACGCGCGACCCAACTATCCCACCTTCAGCCCAATGGGGGCGCTGAACCTTGTACCTGTCCACGGGGCACTTTTTGTTGGCACGGTCTGGCACCTGCAACCCAGGCGCGTCTTGCGCGTCGGGTCTGCAGGTGTTTGTGTTTCCTCCCGCCTCCAGAGAGCGCGGGTGAAGTAAACGGAAACCCCACCGGAGGTTCCGACGAGCACTCCGGACCCCCGGCCTGTCTTTCGACGATTAACTGAATATCCAGCACCCCTTCATCCATGGGCGGCCGCATGCATCGACTTCCATCGCGTCTCATCGTGTTTGGTCTCGTCCTTCTGGTCGTCTTGACGCTCCTGCCTTGGTGGGGCGAGATCTCCTCCGCCTTCTCTCCTTCCGAGGAGATCGCTCTCTCCACGCCGCTGCAACAGCCTCTCCCTCCTCTCGGGACCGGCCACTCCGCTTCGGCTCCCGCCAGTTCGGTTCGGATCACGATCACGGCGGCGGGTTTCACTCCGAGTGTGGTCACCGTCTCCCTCGGCACTCAGGTCACATGGTACAACGCCACCTCGATCAGTCAGCTCCTGAAGAGCGGAGAGGCGAGCTTCTCCCTGTACTTGCCCGCCCTCTTGAGAAACACTACCACGAGTGCCAATCCGCCGGGGAGAAGCTCTAGCTCCTCCACCCTCTATCTCCCCTGGGTCTCGAAGAATGGGACCGGCAGTAGCCCGGCGCCCCGCGTCGAGCCGAAACTTCCTGCTCCGGCCCCCACCGTCGCTCGGCCCCTCCGCCCCACCGACTTTAGCGCCGTGATTCCGCCCGGCGGCACTTTCACTCAACTCTTCGACACGCTCGGCCAGTTCCCCTTCTTCCTAGGGACCGACACCCGTTTCCTCGGGCGCATCATCGTCGAGGCCGCTGTCCATCCTCCCGATTTCCAACTCGGCGTTCAGCCCACCAGCCGGACGGTGCTCGCGGGGAGCAGCGCGACCTATACCGTCATTCTCACCGCCACCGGCGCCCTGCCCGGTCCCGTCTCCCTCACCCTCCTCGGACTGCCCTCGGGAGCCGGTGCTTCATTCGGAACCGGTTCGCTTTCACCCGGTCACTCCACGGTCCTTACCGTCACCACCCAGCACTCGACGCCCGTTGGCACCCACGCCCTCACCCTCCAGGGGACGAGCGGCACTCTCACTCGTACGGTCTCGCTTGCTCTGATTGTCCAGGCGCCTCCGCAACCTGACTTTCAACTGAGCGTCCAACCGAGTAGCCGGACGGTGTCTCAAGGAAATAGCATCTCTTTCACGCTCGGTCTCACCGCCACGGGCGGCTTTAGCTCGAGTGTCTCCCTCTCGCTCGGCGGTCTCCCAGCCGGAGTCGAGGAGACGGTCTCCGCCAATCCCGTCACTCTCAATGCCTCCCCCGTCCTCACCCTCTCCGTTGCCCCGACGACCACAGTCGGCACCTATCCGCTCACCGTGCAGGCGAGCGGGGGAGGGGTGACGCATACCGCTTCCCTCACCCTTCAAGTCCAGCCGCCACCCGATTTCCAGGTGGGGCTGGAGCCGGTCTCGCTGTCGGTCATCCAGGGGAGCAGCGTCACTTCCACTCTTCTCCTCACGGGGACCTATGGCTTCGCTTCGCCGGTCACGCTCTCCCTCGCGGGGCTCCCCGCGGGAGTGAGCGCGGCGCTGACGGCCAATCCCATCACCCCGAGTGGCTCGGCAGTCCTCACTCTCCGTACCGCCCTGACGACGACGACCGCCACCTATCCGATCTCTCTCCAAGGGAGCGGGGGCGGGCTCACTCATACCCTGCCTTTCAATCTCGTCATACAGCCCATCCCGCCCGATTTCCAGATTGGAGCCCAGCCGACTTCTCAGTCCATCTCGCAAGGGAGTTCTATCACCTATACCCTCCGCGTGACCGGGACCAACGGCTTCTCTTCTCCGGTCTCGCTCTCGGTCTCGGGGCTGCCCGCGGGAGCGAGCGGAACCTTCGCTCTCAACCCCGTCACTACGAATGCTTCCTTGGTCCTGACGGTGACCACTTCCAGCGCAACGCCGATCTCAACCTATCCCCTCACTCTGCAGGGCAGTGGCGGTGGTATCAATCATACCGTCCCGATCACCCTCAACGTCCAGGCCACGGCGGATTTTACAGTGGGCATTGCTCCGGCTTCGCATTCCGTGAGCCAGGGAGCGAGTGTCACCTACAGGGTCCTCGTCACCGGAACAAATGGCTTCGCCTCTCCTGTCACTCTGACGCTAGCGAACCTGCCATCCGGAGCCACAGGGGCGTTTGGCAACAATCCTGTGCTGCCAAGTAGCTCTACGCTCGTCACGATAAGCACCGCAGTCACGACACCTGCCTCCGCCTATTCCTTCTCTGTCCAAGGCCAGAGCGGCACCATCATCCATAATACATCAGCCGGCCTCAATGTGACCGCAACGCCCAGGACGCTGTGTGGCAATATCACGCAGAACACTTACCTCCCGGCTGCCTACAACGTCTACGTCGTGACGTGCAATGTGACGGTTAACAGCGGAGCGACCCTGACGCTTGAGCCAGGCGTGATCGTCAAGTTCAACGCCAACACCTCCATGCAGATTCAGGCAGGTGCCGCGCTGAGTGCGACTGGCACCTCCGCCGACCCGATCTATTTCACCTCCATCAAAGACGACTCGGTGGGCGGGGATACGAACAACGACGGGAACATCACTGTCCCGGCCCGCGGCGACTGGGGCGAGATTCAAGTCCAGGCGACCAGCAACCCGGCCTTTGCGGATGGGAGCCTCAACTTTGATTACGTGACCGTGCGCTATGGCGGCTACTTAGCGCAGCTGGTCTCTTTAGCCGGCGCCGCGAGCATCAGCCACTCCACCTTTGCCTGGGCCCAGGGCAATGGTGTCTCTGTCTCGCCGGCCGGCAATCCCAGCTCCGCCGTCACCATCAATGCCTCGACCTTCGCTCAAGCTTCTGGAGCCGGAGTGTTTCTGAACGGCAGAGCGGCGACTATTACCGGCTCAACCTTTTCCGAGAACCCCCTTCACCTGGACAACTCGACCGGTGCGACGATTAGCAACAACACCATCACGCACTCGGGCGGGTACTCGGGATATGGCATCCAGCTGAGCAATTCCACCCCCGCGCTCACGAACAACACGGTGAGCGGTTGGAATTATCCGGTCATGATCAATGGCGGCTATCCGCAGCAGGTGCCCACGTACAGTGGGAACACGTTTACCGGAAACCAGTATTCGGCCATCGGAGTGACCGGCAATCTCACGAGCGGCACCTGGCAGAACTTTGGCGGTTATCTGCACGCCATCCTTGGCCAGGCCACCGTTCCCTCCCTGGCGACGCTCACCATTCCGGGGGGCACGATCATCAAAATGGTCGGCGGTGCTTCCCTCGTCGTCCAGTATCGGGCCACGCTGAACGCCATCGGCACCTCGGCCAACCCGATCTATTTCACCTCCATCAAAGACGACTCGGTGGGCGGGGATACGAACAACGACGGGAACATCACCGTTCCGGGCCCCGGCGACTGGGGTCAAATTCAGATCCAGGCGACCAGCAACCCGGCCTTTGCGGATGGGAGCCTCAACTTTGATTACGTGACCGTGCGCTATGGCGGCTACTTAGCGCAGCTGGTCTCTTTAGCTGGCGCCGCGAGCATCAGCCACTCGACCTTTGCCTGGGCCCAGGGCAATGGTGTCTCTGTCTCGCCGGCCGGCAATCCCAGCTCAGGGATCGCAATTTCAGGTGCCAACAGTTTCTATTCGAACAGCGGTTACGGACTCTATAACTCCAGGGCTGTCACGATAGATGCTCGGAACAACTGGTGGGGGAGCGACAGTGGTCCTCGGCATCCGAGTAACCCCTACGGGACCGGAGACCGCGTCAGCGACAACGTTCTGTTCGATCCCTGGATCGGCAAGAGCGCCTATGTACCCCATAATGCCTCTCCATCCACCTCTTGGACAGGATTCGTCGCGGAGCCGGTGAATGTCGTTTTCGGGAACTATACCTACCAGCATACGGACCTTTCCGTTCCGAGCATCGGTCTGCCTTTCACTTTCCAGCGGTCGTACAACTCGGCGAACGCGTCGACGAACGGGCCTCTCGGTTATGGCTGGACACACGGCTACAATTGGTCCGTCGTTGCCGAGGCGACCGGCGCCGGCAACACCGTCCTTGTGACGGGGGCGGATGGAAGAGTCGATCGGTTCACTCAGAACCCGGATGGGTCTTTCTCTGCACCTGCCGGGATCTTTGATCAGCTGACGTTCAGTTCCGGCCTGTATGCCCTGACACGCAAAGATCAAACCAAGTTCAATTTCAATGGGTCGGGCAAACTCGCCTCGGTTGTCGACAAGAACGGGAACACGGTCACTCTCAACTATTCAGGAGGCCTTCTATCCAGTCTCACGGACCCGGGGGGGCGCACGTTTAGCTTCACTCCTGATGCCGCCGGACGCATCAGCGTAATGACGGATCCTATCGGCCGTGCGATCTCTTTCGGTTATGACCCGAGCGGTGACCTGGCCACCTCCACGGACGCGCGCGGCAAGATCACCACCTATGCTTATGACGCTAACCATCGGCTAGTGAGCATCACCGATGCCAATAACCACACCTTCGTCCAGAACACCTATGACGCGGGCGGCCGAGTCATCGAGCAACGCGACGCCAAGCTGAACCTCACGACCTTCTCTTACGACACAACAAACCTTCGCACCACAGTGACCGATGCCAAGACTCACGCAACTGTGTATACCTATGATAATCTATTCCGGATCACGAGCGAGAAGGACGCTCTGATTCACACAATTTCCTATATCTACGATGGGGACAACAACCGGACGCAAGTGACGGACAAGCGCGGCTCTACCACGCGCTACAGCTACGACTCCCTCGGCAACACCACCGTCATCACCGATGCCCTCACCCGCGTCACCCGCTTCACCTACGACACCCACAACAACCTCCTCTTCAAGACGGATGCTCTCGGCCGCACCATCACGAATACCTACGACCTCCACGGTAACCTGCAGACGACGACCAACATCAGCGGCACGACCGGCTTTGGGTACAATAGCCGCGGCCTCCTCACCTCCGTCACCGATGCCCAGAGTCACATCACCCGCTACACCTACAACCCCAACGGCGACCGCATCTCGATCACCGACCCGCTCACCCACACCACGAGTGCCTCCTTCGATAATGGCGGCCGCCAATTGTCCCAAAGCGATCCGCTCAACCACACCACCCAGTTCTCCTATAACAACAATAATAACCTGACCGGCGTTCTCGACCCGCTCAACCACTCCACTAGCTATTCCTACGACAATGTGGGGAACAAGATTGCGACCACGGATGCGAGCGGGAATCTCACGCGCTTTAGCTACGATGAGAAAGACCAACTGGCCGTGGTGACCGACACGCTGGGGAGTCACGTTACCTACACCTATGACGCGGTGGGCAACAAGACGGGGATGATTGATGCGAACAACCATACCACGACCTACACCTACGACGAACTAAATCGGCTCAAGACGGTCACCGATCCTCTCTCCCACACGACGACCTACGGGTATGATGCGAACGGGAACAAGACGAGCGTACTCGACGCGAACGGTCAGACGACCACCTTCACCTACGATGCACTGAACCGGCTCACGCGCATCCAGTATCCGACCTACCAGGTGAACTACACCTACGATGCCGTGGGGAATCGGCTCAGCATGGCGGACCCCATTGGCACCACAAGCTATACCTATAACGGGTTGGATCGCCTGACCCAAGTCCAAGCACCCTCCGGCACCGTCCGCTACACCTATGATGCGGTAGGGAACCGGACGAGCCTCACCTATCCGAACAACAACATAGCGACTTACAGCTACGATGCGGCCGACCGCCTGCAGACAGTCACCGACTGGGGGAGCCGCGTCTTCACCTATACCTATGATGCTGCGAGCAACCGGACCGCCCTCGATTATCCGACTGGGGCGCACACCGCCTACACCTACGACTCCCTCAACCGCTCCACGGCGATCACGACGACCACGCCTGGGAGTGGGACGCTCTTCTTCGCCCGCTACGCGCTCGATAATGTGGGCAACCGGAGCCAGATGGTCGATAGCGAGGGGACGACCGACTATTCCTATGACGGGCTGTACCGGCTGTCGGGAGTGAGCTATCCCGACGGGACGAGCACGCAGTATCGCTATGATGCCATGGGCAACCGGACGACGATGACGAGCACGGTGAACGGGGTGACGGGCTACTCCTATGACAGCGCGGACCGGCTGCTGACGGCGGGAGGGACCTCCTTCACGTGGGATAGCAATGGGAACCAGTTGAGCAAGGGGACGAGCTCCTACCAGTATGATGTGGCGAACCGGTTGACGCGGGTGGTGACGGGGACGACGACCGTGCAGATGACGTATGACGGAGACGGCAAGCGCAGTCGCAAGACCGTGAATAGCACCGCGACGAATTATGCCTATGACATCGATACTCCTCTGCCCCTAGTGCTCACCGAGACCACCGGAGGCACGGCGACGAGCTACCTGTATGGAGCGGATCTCTTAGCCCAGTATGACAACAATGGTGTCCCCACGTACTTTCATGCGGATGGGCTGGGCTCGACCAGGGTAATGAGTAATGGCAGCGGGCAGAGTGTGGCGAGTTACAACTATGATGCGTTCGGGGCGGTACGCAGTGCGACCGGTGAAAATAGCAGCTTCAGGTTTACAGGCCAGCAGACGGATGATGAGACGGGGTTGATTTATCTGCGGGCGAGATACTACGATCCTGGCACTGGCCGGTTTCTGAGCCCAGACCCATTCCATGGTTTGGCTGATCAGGCGCAGAGCTTGGCCAAGTATCCATACACCCAGAATAATTCGGCGACGTACGTTGACCCAAGCGGCAAATTTATCCTCGTGGCTGTGGTCGGCCTCGGAGTTACGGGAGCCGTTGTATTCGCCGCTCTAAGTCATCCCTCACCCGTCAACGCCCCGGAGCCGGACGGGACGGGCTACAGGCGAATGGAGTTTCGTCCTGTAGTCCACGCCACCGTTGCGTTTGCTGTCAATCGACTATTCGCTCCCGTCAGTAACCTCATTCGGGGTGGAGGGCATGCTACTAGTCTGATTGAGGGGCTATCGAGATGCGGCTTTGGTTGTGGCCTTTCCGGTTCCCTGGTTGGACTTAACCTGGGGCTTGCCAAGGAATCGGTGAGTGATCCAGTGGGGGATTGGCTTGATCGAATTCTATACCCTGATTACGATGTCCCGGTCTACCTAGGCAGATTCATTCCAGGGAGTGGAGGAGGTGGCGCATACGATGGTTGGGGTGAGCCACCTGGTCGGGCGTGTAGAGACGTGCGTGCTGAAACACTAAGATGAGGGACATGCAAACGCCCTCGGCATCTTTCCTGTATTGGCCGGGAGCGCAAGGGCAGATATTAGTCAGAAGTGCAATGGGGATAGCAGTGGCTGCATGAAGTGATACATGGTCCCAGTACTGACTACAGCCAGGTGATCACGGCAAGAGAGCGAGGGCGCGAAGAATGCCGCCATTTGAATTGACGGCACTCTCGAGCTGCACTCATCCAAAACCTCCCGTTTGAGCGGGGCCTCCGATCGCTTCAGATATATCCGTCTTCGAAATATGATTCCTTTCGCGCCGCCCGACTTTCACCGTCACTATTGCTAGACCAGCGCGCGGCGGAAAACCCGCCCCGACTCGGTGGCCCGCGCCAGCCCCGGCGAGGACATCCGCCCAGTTCGGACGAGAAGCGCCGACACGTGGCAGCTGGTCTCCGTGGGCTGGTAAGCTGCATCCACTCCCGCCAAAGCGCGGCTCCCACAGTCTCACGCACGAGCGATTGGCCCACTCGTCTCTGCGCGCAAAACTTCAAAGGCACAACACCGGACCACCGGCAACCACGGATCCCAGGGTCTCCGACCCTCCTCATTTGAGAACCAGTCGGCGGAGGTCGCAGACCCCGCGCTCTATGCGGCACCGACTTTGCTTTGTGTTGCTGCGGTTTCTAACCGCCCGCGTTTTCTTTCCCTTGACGGGGGTAACCTTTGGTGCTACACTGCCCGTCGGATTTTCGAAGGAGTAGGCGCAAAATGGCGAAACCGCGAGTCTATGTGACGCGGCTCATCCCGGAAGAGGGACTGGCGATGATCC
>JAJYKO010000167.1 GCA_021788565.1 Chloroflexota bacterium | reverse complement strand
TCCGACCGCTGCCGCGCGGCCGCCCCTGAAGCCAGAGTGTCAGGCATCATGTGGCGCACAGACACAACCAGAAACTGTCAGGGATCATGTGGCGGTACCCACCTAGTGCCCACGTGTCCCGAAACGCCTTGATCGTGAGCACATCGTCGGCCTGATCCTTCTCGTCGTTCTTGGTCGAGTCCACCCGCTGCTGGAAGTTCGAATCGTACCTGATGCCGTACGGCGGGTCGATGTAGATCGTCTGCACCTTCCCGCGCAGGTTCTCGTAGTGGAGCAGGGACTCCATCACGTGCAGCGAATCGCCGCAGATCAGCTTGTTCTTCCACCCCTCGTCGTGGGTGTAGAATTCGACCCGCTTGCTCCGCTCGCTCTCGCGCAGCTCCTTCTCGAGGTCAGCGAATAGGTGCCCCTGCCTCGAGACTCCAGACTTCTCGTCGGCCGCCTTCCGTGCCCGCTCAATGATCTGCGCGATCCGGGACTCGGACACGATCTCGTTCCGCTGAAGAGGCAGGACCGGCACCTCGCGTCTGTTGCGCTTTCCTGCCCAGAAGAGTACGGGGTCAGCCGCCGGATCCATGTCCACAACCACCGGCCGTCCGTCTCCCTCCGGCAGCTTGCCCACAACCACCGCCTTGCTCCAACCGTTGTCCATCGGCAGGGTGACGACCTGCTCCTCGGCTGGAAGCAGCGGTGTGTGCCCGGTTTCGGGCGTCCGCGGTTCCTTGATTTCGCCGTAGGTGTATCGGGTGACCTTCTTCGCAGACTTCGGCTTCGGAGTTCGGGCCATACTCTGACTCCCTGAGTCACTTCGTTCGCGCTGCGCCTCTTCCGGCGGTGCACATGCCCCCGTAGTCACACGCCTTGCACTTGCTGGCATCCGGTGCTGGCGGCAGGGTGCCCGCCCGAAGCGATGCCGCAGCGTGGCGCACCTTCTCTTTCACGTCCGCGATGAAGTCGTCGTCTACCGAGCGCGGCTTGCGCTTGCGTTCCTCCAGCTCGTAAACCTCAACATAATCCGGACGCCGGCCCGTCAGATCCTGGTAGCCCAGCGCGTACACGTGGAGCTGCGCCTCGGTGACATCCTCTGCCTGCGCTCGCTCACTGGACTTGAGATCCACAATCGTCGTCTCGCCCGTGTCAATGCGGCGTACCAGGTCAATGCGGCCGTTGATGGTGACGCCATCGCCGAGGCTGATCTCGATCTGCTTTTCGGAAAACTCGAGCTTGTCGAACAGCTCCCGGTTGTCCCGCAGATAGTCGCGGACCACACGCTCTGCTGCCGCCTCCAGTTCCCGCCTCAGACCCGGGTACGCATAGGGCGTGTGCAAGTGCGTCCCGAGCAGCCGCGGCACCTCGCGTTCCTCAGCCAAGTCGCCCCGTATGGCGCGGGCGTGCACCTCCGCGAGAGCGTCATGCAGCGACTTGCCGTACCCGAGCGCTTCGTGGATCGGGGCGTTGAACCCGTACAGTATTCGCAGCTTGAACTGGTAGGGGCACTCGAAGAAGTACTTCAGGTCACTGAACGAGAAGACGACGTTCGCCACGCCAGCGCGCGCCCGCGGTGCCAGGCGCTTGCGTTTGGAGTAGTCCGGAGGCCGACGCTTGACGTACCTGGAGGCGAGAATGTCGTCCCAGAACTGGGACCGCTTCTGAAAGAGCTGGTTGCCGGGAATGGGAGCCCAGGTCAGGTGCAGGAACTTCTGGCTGCGCGTCATAGCGACATAGAACAGCCGCCTCTCGTCTTCGATCGTTCCCTCGAAACGCGCCTGGCGCTTGATGCCGCCTGCTGGTAGCAGATGCCAGACGTTTCGCCCGCCCGGCTTCTTCGAGGGGAACCGGTTCTTCAGCAATGCCGGCAGGAACACGACCGGCCACTGCATCCCCTTCGCCTCGTGGATTGTCATGATGCGCACGGCGTCGGGGTTGGCGTACTGGTTGTCCTGCCAGCCCTCGGGATAGGCGTCCTCGGCGCGATACTGGAGGAAGTCGGCAAACGACCCGTACTTCTCAACAGGCTTGGACTGGTAGTGGATCGTCTCGAAGTCGGAGATCACCTGACTGAACTTGCCAAGGTTATACAGCACCACCTCGCCGCGCCCAGCGGGCACGCGCTCCTCGCGAACACCAGCCTCCTCGAGGAAGCTCAGGAAGACACGCTGAATCGAGTACTGGCCCCAGCGCTTCTGGTCGGGGTCCGTCAGCGCGGCCTTGGCCGCGGCCGCCGCCACGATAGCTCCGTCGAGCTCCCGACCCTTGAGGCCAAGTCCGGCGCCCTGCCACGCGGCCCTCACCGCTGCCTCGTCCACTCCGGGACGGTTCCCGATAAAGTAGAAGAGTTGCCGCGCAGCCTCGGCCTCGGCGGTCCCGAACAGGTTCGTCATCCCCGTGACAACGAATGGGATTCCGGCTGTCTGGAGGGCCTCCGTGATGGGCTCGGCGTTGGCCTTTACACTCCGAAGCAGGACCGCCGCGTCCGACCACGAAAGGCCCCGCTCAGCCCCGTCCTCAGAGAAAGCCACGCCGCGCAACGCTAGAATCGTCTCCGCGATGTAGCGAGCTTCATCAGCAGGGCTCGCGAACGACAGTGCCACTATGTCGCCGCTCTCATACGGCTGCGCGCCCGTGGGTTTCATGGCCTTCTCGAGCCGCACTGCGTTCTGCTCGATGAAGGGTCGTGCCGTCTCGACTATGCCGTCGCTGGAACGGAAGTTCTCTTCAAGCGGGACTTGCTCGACCGCCGGGTAGCGTCGCTCGAACGTGAGGATGTTCTCGACATCGCTACCGCGCCACTGATAGATGGTCTGATCGTCGTCACCCACGACACAGATCCGCGCACCTAGCTCATGCAGCGACCAGACAATCGCCTCCTGGACGGGGTTCAGATCCTGGTACTCATCCACCACGACGTACTTGACGCGCTCGGCCAGGCGAGCCCGCAGCCCGTCATCGTTTGTCAGCAGGGCGACCGCCTCGTCCAGAATAGCCGAGTAGTCGAGGTAGCTCTTCGCCTCGAGCAGAGCCTGGTAGGCGGCGAGACCCTCAACCACCGAGCAGCCTTGGAGCGCCTGGGCTTCCCGGTCTGCCTCCCGAAGGATCGAAAGCGCAGTGACATAGTGGCCGGTGTCCCTGTATCGCCTGAGCACGGCACCGCTCAGGTCAGTCGAGGTCGTCAGCCCGCTCTTCACACTATTCCGATCTACGAACAGAGCCTGCTGTACCTCGTTCAGCACTTCGTATTTCAGGTGCTTGGGAGATTCGGACTTGAGCAGCTCCAGGCAGAAGGCGTGAATCGTGCCAACGAACATCTCCGCGAGGCCGGGGATCTCACCGAACGCCTCGCGCGTCCGCGTGACGATGCGCTCTTTCAGCTCCGCGGCGGCCTTCTCGGTGAACGTGAACGCAATGATGTTGCCCGGTCGAAGGCTGCCTTTGCGACCGGGCGTAAGCAGGTGAACCACACGGCGCGCGACCACCTCCGTCTTTCCGGAGCCCGCGCACGCGATGAGCTGGAGATTCCGGCCGTCGTGCTCGACGGCCCTTCGCTGCGACTCTGTGAGTACCATCGCTTCCGGCGTCAGAGGTTCGGAGCGCTTGGAGAACTTTGGGCGCCCAGCAGTGACTATTATGCCAGGCCACCGTCAGTTCGGCGTTATGCTACCCTCAGCCCGCGGCTGAACCTATTCGACCCAACTCCTTGCGAGATCAGCCCTTAGAAGAAAGGAACGCGCCGACCGCTTGTCTGGTCCCTAACGATCGCACCTATGCCCGCAACCTACATGCGGCAGGGAGCATGCGAGCCATCTTCGCCCGGTTCCCGATAACGGCCTGGAGGGGCGGCGCGCATGACGGCGGGCCAACATGCAACTCCGGTGTGACAGTACGCAATACAATGATGATGCCCCGGTCTACCGGCCATACCGGCCGCCCCGAGGACAGCCCCGGCGAGGCTCCCTACCGGTCCGCGGTTCTCTCGAACTGGAAGCCAAGCAGGCTACCGGAAGGGTCCTTGTCCCGGAGCGTGAGGCGGACGCAGCTATCGAAATCAAAGTCCGCGCTGAAATCGTCCCTCGGGATCATGTCGGAATTCAGAGCACAGATGTACTGACAGCCGAGACTCTTTGACACCTGACTTGCCCGCTCAAGCGCAAGAGCGCGCTGCCTGGAATCGACACCATCGTACAAGAGGCTGTCATGCACCAGGAAGTCGATCCCTCTCCTGGCGCGCGCAGCTTGCTGAAGAAGCATCAGGTCGAAGCAGAAGACCTTCATCTTCCCGATGCCTTCACTTCCGCTCCGATTGATCTCAACGTCGTATTGGTAACCGGTTTCCGTGATGTCTATCACCAGCCGGCCTGGAGTGCTGTAGAGCGCTTGAGAATTGTCGTTGAAATCGCTGACCGCACTTGCCCATACCTCCCGGCGTTCCTCGTGATCATGCTCAGCGAGTCTCTCGAGTTCGGTCTTCGCGAGCCTGATCTCGCGCCTGCGCGAGCTGGCGTCCTTCATTTCCGAGATACGGGCGAGCACCAGCCGCAGTCTTCCCTCGGTTTCGACGAGCCGGTCCTGGAGTCTCGTCATCTCTTCTAGGGCCCCGTGCGACTGCAAAACCCCCAACGACCGCGCCCTCACATCAGTGAGTTCCCTAATCCGCTCACCCCTCGCTTGAAGGTCGCGCCCGAGTCGACCTATCTCCCCGTCAAGGAAGGCCCTTCGATTCTCGACAACGCGCCGGTGGAACTCCCTTGCCTCCCTGAGCGTGCGCCGCACGCCAGGAGGCAGGATCAGCCCTGCTTCCTCGTAGAGCTGCTCGAGGGACTCGCCGCTAGGTGACATCTCCTCGGCGACGGAATCGCGGTATCGAGCGAGGCGCCGCCGATCTGACACGTTCTCATTCAGCAGTCGATGAATCTGAGCAGTAAGCTGGTCAGCTTCTGCCTGTATTACATCGTACTGCGGGTGGACGTGAAAGTCGGCGAGCGCGCGTCGCTCCAGCGCCACCTGTTGCTCTAACTCTACTGCCTCTGCTTGCAGCTCACCCAGGCTGCCCCACGCCTTCTCGACCGCGCCCGACTGCACAGCCTTGGCAATGGCCGCCACTGCCTGCTCCTGGTCCTTCAGCTCCTGCCAACGGCCGGGATACTCCCAATTGAGCCCGAGAAGGAAGGCGACATGCAACTGAACGTCCCACGTCTTCTGTTGACGGAAGTGACTAAACGGATCGCTATAGGCGGCGGGTCCTCGTCGAAGGTAGTACGAGACTAGGCCACGGTAGCTGGGTCGATACCTGGTCGAGTGCTCCGAGCGCGGGACCCGGAACAACGCCCAGCCTAGCACCGCCCTCCACTTCTCGAGGCTGAACACTCGCTCGCCAGTCACGCTGTCCAGGTCCGGCCGTTCCGGCCAGCCGTCTGTCCGACCATCGACAACGATCCTGTTGTGGGACGCAACGGCCCGAGTGGCCCTGACGCGATTGCCGCCCACGTTGACGTCGAGCGTGAACGCCCAATCCGTGAGGGCTTCGATCCGAAGCCCCTTTCCGGCCCCTCCGAGGCAGAAGTCAATGATCTCGATCAGGGTCGACTTGCCAAGTCCGTTTCGGGTATCTCTCTGGGTCGAGAGATCCGTGCGCTCCGCAAGAACGACATTAAGGCCTGGCGTGAACTCGACCTGGTGGAAGGATGGTTGATTGGCATAGACTCCGTAGATCATCTGCGCACCCTGTCGACTAGGCCTTCTCTGAGCTCCAGTAGGCCCGCCATATACAGCAGGTCAAGCGCCAGGATGAACCGCTGGAAGGTGCCAACCGGTGGGCGAGTGCGAACGCTCTCCCAGAGGCTCGAAACGGTGCGCGCGTATCGGATCTCCCGGAGCACTACCGCCCCCACCCCCAGAAGCGACTGCTCCTGAGATATGTGCTTCGAAGGAAGGATCACCTCTCAAACACCTCGCATGCCTCAAACAGGTAGACGAGGACCGCGATGCCGGCGGATCTGCGAGAGTGATCCCGAAAGCCCCTCTGCGCGAACCGGCACATTAGGTCGAAAAGCTCGTCCCCGGACAAGCCCTCTCGCCTAAGCCTGAAATACTCTTCTAGGAAGCCAGCCTTCAATCGTTCCGCGAATTCCGAATCGGTCTGCGCCATGCTCTGAATGTAGGCACGCACCTCTCGCGCCACGCTCAGGCCCATTGTGATAACAGCCCGCTCTCGGGTGCTTAGTTCGTTCTTCCGGATCTTCTCATCAGGAGGCACGACCAAGAAGTCGCCGCCCAGTCCACCGGGTGGGATCTGGAGAATCCAGTCCGTTGCCTCTTCGAGCTCGGCGAAGCCGACCGTGCTCAACGCGTCCGCTACACCCTCACGCACCCTGTTCTCGTGCTCTTCCTTCATGGCGTGAAGACGCTCGACGGTGTACTCGCTCGGCAGCCCGTCGATCTCCGTGTGGTGAGTGCCACACAGATAGATGAGGTTGCTGTAGCCGTCGCGCTCCGTGTCGGTCATGGACCCGTCATACCGAGCCGCGCCCTCGTTTTCGCCCGCGATGTGAGCAGCAACCCCAACCACCGCCATGCCCGAGGACGCTCCCTGGACTACCAGCGCCTTGTCGCACCCCGGGAAGGCACACCGATCGCCGCTTCGGAACGCCAGCTGTAGCTTGGTCGGATAAGTCGCACCCATGCGGCTCCAACTCTATTGGCTGCGCGTCACGTGCCCGTTAGGCAGATGCGGAGCACTACGCCCTCCGCGCTCCCGGGGTGGCGAGAGGGACCGACCATGGCCCCACGGGGGGCACTCCTAAGTTACTGTAGCTTCAATGGTTGCGCCGGTCATAGTACGCCCCTAGCTCCATTCACCCCACAACTGGCATCCCAGTCTCTTCAAGGTACCTGAAGCCCCGCTCGTACACCTCCGGCCGCCGCGTCGGGTCCGCATGGTCCCCAGGTGGCACGAAGATCACCATCCCCTGGCGCGCCCGGGTCAGGAGCACGCGGTACGCGTTGAGCAGGTACCGGCGCCGCTCGTCCTTCAGGACGTTCTTCCACCTCACGCCGTCGAACTCCTGGTAGTCCCAGCCCGAGCCCGTGTCCCGCAGATCGGCGTCCCAGGTGACGCACATCCAGTCCAGCTCCAGCCCCTGCACCTGGAACTCCGTCGCTGCGTCCTCGAGATACCAGCTCGAGCGCGTGTCCTCCGCCCCATTCAGGAACCACTTCACCGGATCGGTCACGACCCGGATGTCCACCGCATGTGGCTTCAGGCGCGACGCCTTCGACGAGGCCACCAGGCCGTATTGCTCGGTCCCGCGAGCATGCGACCGGACCCAGTCCTTGGCCGCGTCCAGGTCCCGCGTGACCGTGATGGGATACTTCTCTGCAAGCTGGGCGAAGTGGTCGCGCGCCGCCGACAGATCGCGATCGAGCAGGGCCTTCACGAACGCCGAGACGTTCTCGGCCCGGAACGACCGCATCGAGACTGCGAGGTGTAGGTCGTCGTCGAACGCCCGCAGGCCCGGCTTGCGCTCCACCACCTGCCGCACCTTCTCCGCCGAATACTCCGCATCGGTCAGCCGCGACGAGACGCGCATCCGCCAATCGGGAAAGCCGCCCTCGATCGCGTCCAGCCACGCCTCGATCCCCGCCTCGCCCGTGTTGATCTCCTGCCCGCCACCCACCAGGCAGACGACCACCGCCCAGTCGCGATGGCGGTCCATGTAGCTCACCAGGAACTCAGGCTCGGATTGGCTGAAGCCCAGGACGTTCTTCTTCCGCTTCATGAAGTTGGCCGTCTGCTGCTGGGTCCAGGCGCGCTGCGCCTCGTCGAAGATGACGACGTGCTCGTCCGGCGGACGGTCACGAAACCTGACGCCCTCGTCGCGGAAGTGGTGAACGTTCTGGATGAACTGCTTGACGCGCTCCCCAACCTCGCCCTTCCGCACCTTCACGCCCTTGGCGAGCTCGCGCGCGACCTCGTCCCGAGTCAGCGCCTCGCGCAACACCGCCACCAGCGGCCCGTTGCCGGACAGGAACACCGCGTGAGTGGGATCGCCCTTCTCGCCGCGCCGGGTCGCGATGTTGAGCCCCACCAGCGTCTTCCCCGCCCCGGGCACGCCAGTGACGAAACAGATCACCTTCTGCCGCTCGGCGCGGGCCTCGTCCACGATCTCCTCGACGCGGCGCGACGTCACGGCGAGGTTCTTCGCCCCCGCGTCGCTGCGCGCGATGGCCTCGACCGAGTGCTGCGAGTAGAGCGCCCGCGCCGCTTCGATGATGGTCGGCGTCGGACGATACGGCGCCCCCGCCCACGCCTCGGCCACGCCCGTCCGTGGGCCCGGCTCGGCAGCCGCCAGCTCGATCACACGCCGCAGCACCGCCGGGTTGGTGTTCACCGGGTAATAGACGCCGTCCACGGCCCGATTGAGGCGCGGCTCGGGCGCCGCCGCCTCGGTCGCCACCAGCACCGGCACTACGTACGCCCCGTGGCTCGCCTCGTGGAAGTTCTTCAGGTCGAGCGCGTAGTCCCACACCTGGTCCCGCGCGGCACGGTCGAACGCCGCCGAGCCGACCTTGAACTCGATGACCAGGACGATCCGCGGCAGGAGCAGGACGGCATCCACCCGGCGCCCCATCCGCGGGATGGCGAACTCCAGGTAGAGATGGCCGGCGAGCCCCTCGAGCGCGCCGCGCAGGATGGCGATCTCCGCGCGCCAGGCCTCCTGCTGGGCTTGCTGGATATCGAATTCGCTGCGGCCGGCCGGGCGGCCGATGATCGCGTC
>JAJYKO010000166.1 GCA_021788565.1 Chloroflexota bacterium | reverse complement strand
AGGCCGGTGTTCACGTCTTCGTAATCTCTAATCAAGCGATCGTTAACCGCGGCCTCGTCTCCAGGGACAGCGTCGATACCATCAACCAGCGGATGATCGACGCGATACGGCGCCGTGGCGGGAACGTCGACGCCGTGGCCTACTGCCCCCATCGCCCGGAGGAGCACTGCGATTGCCGCAAGCCGCGGCCCGGCCTGCTGCTGTCGCTGGCTCGCCTGCACGGCGTGGATCTAGAGGACTCGATTGTGATCGGCGACGCGCTGAGCGACGTAGATGCCGCGCACGCCGCGGGCTGCAAGGCCATCCTGGTCCAGACCGGCCGTGGTGGCGAGCAGCTGGCCATGGCCAAGGCTGCCGGCAGGAACGGGTTCGCCGTGGCGCCCGACCTGAGGAGCGCGATAGAGCTGCTGCTCGGGGAAGCGGTGGTCGCGGCGTGAGGTACGCACGAGAAGAGGATGGGGCGGATGGAGCCAGGTTGGCTGGATCTGACAAGCCGGGAAAGGCCGGTAATGTGAACCTGTCCCTCGCGCTGATACTGGTGTCCGTGGCGTGCGGCGTCGGCGGCCAGCTCTCGCTCAAAATGGGGATGACCCAGGTGGGACGCATCGACTCCCGGGCGATTGCGCAGCCCGTGCACCTTGTCCTCGGCGTGGCGAGCAACCCGCTGGTCATCGGCGGCCTCGGGCTCTACGCCTTCAGCGCGGTGGTGTGGCTGACCGTGCTCTCCAGGGTGCCGCTCAGCTTCGCGTACCCGCTGGTCGCCCTGAGCTACGCGTTCACGCCGCTTTTGGCCTCGTTCCTTCTGGGCGAGAGCCTTCCGTCCCTTCGGTGGCTCGGGATAGTCACGATTTGCCTCGGGGTCTTCATAGTTTCGAGGAGCTAGCCGCGGATGGCAGTGTCCATTAAGGGCGAGGGCCGCTTGAAGAGGATGCGCTACTACCTGGAGGGACAGGCCCCCAGCGTAGGAGACTACCTGCTGCAGGGGTTGTTCACCACCCTCTTCGGCGGGTTGCCCGGCCCAGTGGGGATCGCGGTCCGGGGGCTGGCCTACCGGGCCATAATGCGGATGGACGGCCTCGCCGCGATAGAGTGCCACGTCCGTCTGCGCCACACGAGGAACCTCCGGCTGGGTGCGAACGTGTTTCTGGACCAGGGGGTGTACCTGCACGCCTGTCCGTCGGGCATCGAGATCGGCGCCGAGACCTGCGTGATGCACAACACCGAGTTCCATGTCTTCAACTTTCGCGATCTGCCCCACGCCTTCATCAAGATCGGCAAGGGGTGCTTCATAGGGGAGTCGGTGGTGATCCGGGGACAGGGGGGCGTGACCATGGGGGACTACGTGCTGGTCGCTCCCCAGGCGAAGATCCTCGCGGTGAACCACAACTTCGCCGACGTGACGAGGCCGGTGATGGACCAGGGCATCTCCGGGGAGGGGATAGTCATCGAAGACGGGGCGTGGATCGGGGCCGGCGCCGCGGTGCTGGACGGGGTTCGGGTCGGGCGCGGCGCCGTCGTCGGAGCGAACGCGGTGGTGACTAGGGACGTTCCGTCGCACTGCGTCGCGGTGGGGTCCCCGGCGCGGGTGGTGAAAAGGCTGGACGCGGCGGGCGCGTCAGTCGGAAGAAATGGGGCAGATGCAAGGTCTGCCTCCGTGACAGCCGTGCACTTTTAGCGTAGCCGGTGCAAATTGATTGGAGAAATCGAGCGGGTGGAGTCCCAACACGTGCCTTCGAATATGGCACGAGCGTGTGGTAGAATTTAGTTGGTCTAGATGGGTAGGTGGAAAGGAGATCACGATGGCAGTGAAGAAATGGTCCAGACCTCAGTTGATCGTGCTCGGCAGGGGTACCCCAGAGGAGAGTGTCCTAGCGATTTGCAAAAATCCTGCCCTCGGCACCGGTGGCCCTCTTTCCGGAGATTGCCATGGTACTACGGACAATAATGAAGCTTGTCACAATAATGGCCCTAGCTAGGCGGACATAAGCAAGACACGAACTAATCCGGCGGCAAATCCGCATCGCTGGACAGCTTTGCGCTGCGGCTGGCTCGCTTGGAGATTCCGCGCCAGAGGTGAACTGCCATAACATCACCAAGCATGCTTCTTCCCGAACCTGGCAGCCTCGCCGGGCATGAAGCCCAGTTCTTCGGCCTGGCGGGGCTGACCGTGCGGGTTCAGGCGGACCTGCCGTTATCTCCCAACACATTCGGACCCAAGTTTGACCCGTTCCGCCTCGCGAGCCCCGAGAGTGACGTGGTATCTCTCCATCACCACTTCTCCCTCCCTGACCTTCGGGGAGAGGAACTGGGCGAGAGGGCGTATCGTCGTGCACCGTGGGAGATCCGCCGCCGGGAGAACTCCTGGGTCTACCTGGGCATTCTCCCCTACTCAGATGACTCGAACCTCCACCGCGTGGCCGTCTTCAACCGGAATCACTCGGTCGGGCAGATATTCAACCCTACCGATGAGCGCTTTCGCACGGGCAACCTCGGATCTCTGACCATGTTCCCCACGGACCAGATATGGCTGGCCCGAGTGCTGGCCGATCGTCAGGCATGCTACATACACTCGGCAGGCATGGTCCTTGATGGCCACGGCCTGCTGTTCGTGGGGCACTCCGAGGCCGGCAAGTCCACCACGGTGACAATGCTTCGGGGTGAGGGCGAGATCCTGTGCGATGACCGAATTGTCGTTCGCCGTTGGCCCGAGGGCTTCCGGATCCACGGCACGTGGAGCCATGGAGACGTGCCGGTGGTTTCGTCTGCCTCGGCCCCGTTGCGGGCTGTCCTTTTCCTCGAGCAGGCGCCGGAAAATCGCTTGGTGCCCATCCAGGACCGGAGAGACGTCGTCAGGCAGCTGCCATTCTACGTGGTCAGGCCCCTGGTCACCGCCGGCTGGTGGCAGAAGACGCTGGATCTATTGGGGGCTCTGGCCCGGGAGGTCCCGGCCTACCGGCTCCGGCTTGACAGGAGCGGGAGAGTGATCTCTGTCGTGAAGCAGCTGCTCGCCGGATGACCGATGTCTGATCAGGGGCCGGTGGTTCGGCGCACATGGCGTGAACATCCTCTCTGGACGGAGAAGGCGCGGTTACTGGGCCGCTTGGACGTGGAGCTCACCGAGCGATGCAACAACAACTGCGTTCACTGCTACATCAATCGTCCTGAGTTTGATGAGCGGGCGAGGGCACGGGAGCTTCCGACGGTGGAGTGGCAGCGCATTCTGGGCGAGGCCGCCGCCCTCGGCGCGCTCACGGTGCGCTTCACTGGCGGCGAGCCGCTCCTGAGGGAGGACTTCTCGGACCTTTACCTGTTCGCTCGTCGCCTGGGCCTGAGGGTCATCCTCTTCACCAACGCGCGGCTTATCACTCCGGAGTTGGCCGGCCTGCTGGCACGGGTGCCGCCGTTGGAGAAGGTGGAGATCACCGTCTACGGCATGCATCCTGAGTCCTACGAGGCGGTGAGCCGCGCCCCTGGCTCCTACGCCCAGTTTCGCCGGGGTATCGCCCTGCTTCTCGAGAGAGGGGTGCCGTTCCTGGTCAAAGGCACGCAGCTGCCGCCGACCAGGGACGAGAGGGAGGAGTTCGAAGCATGGGCGGCGACCCTGCCTGGGATGGATGGTACCCCGGGCTACGTCGGGGCTCTCGACGCGAGAGGGCGTAGGGACTCCGCGGCCCGCAACCGACAAATCGCCAGCCTGCGGGTGAGCCCCGCGGAGTTGGTGCGTTTCCTCGCGCGCAGGCCTGAGCGCTACCGCCACGACATGACCGAGTTCTGCTCCAAATTTATGGGCCCCGGGGGTGACAGGCTTTTCAACTGCGGCGCCGGGCAGACGGTGAGTGTGGACGCCTATGGGATGCTTCAGCCCTGCATGACGCTCCGAGATCCGGCGCTGGCGTACGACCTCGGGAACGGCTCCCTGCGAGAGGCCCTGACCGACGTGTTCCCCAGACTGCGCGACATGCGGGCCACGAATCCGCAGTATTTGTCCCGCTGCGCTCGCTGTTTCCTGAAGGGGCTGTGCGAACAGTGTCCCGCCAAATCGTGGGCAGAGCACGGTACCCTGGACACGCCGGTGGAATACCTCTGCGAAATCGCCCACGCGCAGGCGCGCTACCTGGGGCTGCTGTCCGAGGGGGAGCGAGCGTGGGAAGTGACCGACGGGGCGGACCGGGTCAGGAATATGGATGGAGGTGGCGGTGAGAATGGTGGGAGTTGAGATGGAGGGAGTATATGTCCCCTCCGAAGCCGTGGTGGCGAGGGAGATCGAGGGTGAGCTGATCATCGTGCCATTGCTGGCTGGTATCGGCGACCTGGAAGACGAACTCTACACCCTGAACGAGACCGGCAGGGCAGTTTGGCGGCAGCTACGTGGCGGGCACAACCTGAGGGCCGTGGTCGAGTCGCTGCGGACGGAGTACGACGCACCTGAGGGGGAGATCGAGCGAGATGTAGCCGGCCTGGTGGCGGAGCTGGTTAGCCGAGGGATGTTGGTTGAAGCCGTGGACGCCTGAGCCTGGCATCGTCTCCGGCGAGGGGCGAGAATTGGCCATTTCCGGGATAGCGTTGGCGGAATTGATGAGGGCGGCGCTGGACAAGGGGGTGCCGTTTCGGTTCAGGGCGAAGGGCTGGAGCATGGTCCCCTTCATCCACGACGGCGATGTGATCACAGTGGCGCCTCTGCCAGACGGCCTGCCGTGCATGGGAGATGTAGTAGCATTTGTGAGGCCGGAGACCGGAAAGGTCGTGGTTCACAGGATCGTCGAGAGGCGTGGAGACGCCTGGCTCACCAAAGGGGACAACTCCAACGGGGAGGGAGACGGATTGTTTTCTCGCGGCAACCTTCTGGGCATGGTGACCGCTGTGGAACGTGGGGGAAGGCTGGTTAGGCTCGGTTTGGGACCGGAGAGGGGGCTGGTGGCGTTGTTATCGAGGTCCGGGCTGCTGCTTCCGCTCCGGCAGCTGCTTTACCCCCTGCTTCTCCTCCTTCCTCGACGGGGCGCGAAATGAACGAGGGCTTCGTCTCCTCGATGAATCTCCCCGATTTCGAGCTGTGGGAGCGTATGGGCGATCACCGAGTGCCCCTCTCCTTCGATCTGGAGGTGACTCCTCGCTGCAACTTCGATTGCCGCCACTGCTACATCCGCCTGCCCGCCGGTGACCCGAAAGCCCGAAAGGCAGAACTGACGCTCGCTGAGGTCGAGAATATCGCCGATCAGGCCGTCGCGATGGGTGCCCTGTGGTGCCTGATCACAGGCGGCGAGCCGCTCCTCCGCGAGGACTTCGCCGACCTGTACATGAGCCTGAAGCGGAGGGGCCTACTCGTCTCGCTTTTCACCAACGCGTCAGCCGTCACCGAGGAGCACGTGCGCCTATTCCGCTCGTATCCCCCGAGGGACGTCGAGGTGACGGTGTACGGCGCGACCCCCGCGACCTACGAGCGGGTGACCCGACGGCCCGGCTCCTACGCGGCCTTCCATCGGGGCCTGGACCTGTTGCTGGCGGGCGGAGTGAAGGTGCGGCTTAAGGCGATGACCCTTCGCTCTAACGTCCACGAGCTACCCGAGATAGCCCGCTTCTGCCGAGAACGTACGAAGGACTACTTCCGCTTCGACCCACTGCTCAACCTTCGATACGACGGAGACGAGGAGCGGAACCGCGACATCGAAGGAGAGCGGTTGCCGGCGGAGAAGATCGCTGCCGTGGAGCAGTCGGACGACGAGCGTGCTAGCTCATTGGCCAGGCATTGCGACACACTGATCTTGCCGAAGCTCGGCCGGCAAAGTGACGATCACATCTTCCGCTGCGGGGCCGGTACCCACGGCTTCGCCGTCAGCTACGATGGGCGATTCCGCCTCTGCTCATCCCTTTGCGCCCCGAATGCCGAGTACGACCTGCGTACCGGAACCCTGGAGGATGCCTGGAACCGGTTCGTTCCCCAGGTTCGGGAGCTTCGATCGACGAACCAGGATTTCCTCGAAAAGTGTGGCCAGTGCCCCCTGGTCAACCTCTGCCTGTGGTGCCCGGCCAACGCCTACATGGAGACCGGTCGCATGGACGGGTGGACTCAGTACTTCTGTGGCGTGGCTCACTCCCGCGCGCGAGCTATTGAGTCTAGGGCGTGCGCGACATCGAGCGGGGCTAACCTGAACCGTCTGGAGAAAGACTGATGGTCCCGGCCGTCGTCGTCACTAATCTGGTAAAGCGGTTCCCCAGGACCGTGGGGTACCGGCACGTCCTCCCCTGGGTACACGCGGAAGAGGTGACGGCCCTGTTTGGCATATCGCTGGAGGTGGCGGAGGGGGAGCTGTTCGGACTGCTGGGTCCGAACGGGGCGGGCAAGACCACGCTGATGAAGATCCTCAGCACCCTCGTGCTCCCCAACTCCGGGCGAGCCGCGATCTTCGGCCACGACGTCGTGCGCGAGGAGACCGAGGCCCGCCGGATGGTGGGGTTGATCACGGCAGACGAGCGGAGCTTCTACTGGAGGCTCACGGGGCGCCAGAACCTGCTCTTCTTCGCCGCGCTGTACCAGCTCCACAGGCGCGAGGCGGAGGAGCGGGTCGCGGAGCTGCTTGAGTTGCTGGACCTTACCGGTGCTGCCGGCCAGCGATTCCAGACCTATTCGACGGGAATGCGGCAGAAGATGGCGATCGCCCGCGGGCTCCTCGCTAACCCGCGCGTGCTGCTGGTCGACGAGCCCACCCGCAGCCTGGACCCGATGAGCGCCCAAACCGTGCGCGCGTTCTTGAAGGAGAAGATCGTGCGGACCGGCTGCACCATCATTCTCGCCACCCATCAAATGGCAGAGGCGGAGCAGCTGTGCGACCGCGTGGCGGTCCTTGACAGGGGCCGCGTCCTCGCCATGGGAACGATTCGCGAGCTACGGCTCGGCCACAGACGCGACCGCTGTCGCCTGGAGGTCGGTGGCCTGGACGGCCGCTGGGGACGCTGGGTGGCCCTGGAGCAGCTACCCGGGGTGACCGGCGTCTCGGTGTCGGGCCGCCAAGACGGGACGACGGTGCTCGAAGTGGGGCTGGCCGATAGCCGGTCGGTGCTGCCCAGGCTGATTGAGTCGGTGGTCTCGCTGGGCGGCAGCATCCACGACTGCCGCGTCGAGGAGAGGCCGCTGGAGGAGATATTCGTCGAGCTGGTCCACAACGCTTCCGGCCGCGACGGTCGAGTTGAGCCGGTCGAGCCGGCCGCCGATGGAGCGCTGGTCTCATGCTAGCGGCTCGGGCCTTCGTCGAACGGGACTTCCTGACGAACGTCAGCTACAGGGTGGCTTTCGTCACGCAGTTCGCGGGCATCCTGTTTCAGGTCGCGATGTTCTATTTCATGGCGCAGGTTTTCGGGGCTGCGGTGATGCCGTCGCTGCAGGCTTATGGGGGCAACTACTTCGCCTTTTTGCTGATCGGCATTGCCTTCTCTAGCTACCTGGGACTAGGACTGAACAGCTTCTCCTCAAGCATTCGAGAGGGGCAGGGCAATGGTACGCTGGAACTGATGCTGCTGTCGCCGACGCGGCTCTCTACGATCCTGATGGCGTCCTCCACGTGGGGATACTTGTTCACGTCATTCCGAGTGCTGGTCTATCTGCTGGTCGGCATCGTTCTTTTCGGGGTCAGGTTCGGGCACGCCGATGTTCTGGCCGCCATTGTCATGCTCCTGGTTTCGGTCGTCTGCTTCGCCAGCATCGGGATCCTTTCCGCCAGTTTCATAATGGTGCTGAAGAAGGGCGACCCCATAGTCTGGGCTTTCGGGTCGCTCTCTGGGCTGCTGGCTGGAGTGTACTACCCGGTGGGCGTGCTGCCGGGATGGCTCCAGGTGGGCTCCAGGGTCCTGCCGCTTACCTACTCCCTGGAGGGGATGCGGCTGGCGTTGCTGCAGGGCTACTCCATACAGGAGCTGTGGCCCGACCTGGCCGCGCTGCTGGCCTTCGCGGCGGTTCTTCTGCCGCTGGGGCTCTGGTCGTTCCGGCTCGCCGTGCGCAGGGCGAAGATGGAAGGCAGTCTCGCACAGTTCTAGCGTGAATATTCACGGACTTCGACGAGCTCCGGAGCGGTCCCGACTCGTCTGCTAGACAACGGCGGTGACCGCGAAAGGCGGAATCGAGATGGAAGACGAAGAGCGCAAGTTGACATCGGCCGTCGGGCAAGCACGCGAAGGCAAGCTGCCCAGAATCGGGCGACGGACGCTGATAAAAGGTGGGGCCGCTGCGGTCGCCGGCATCGCCTTCGGTGGCAGCTACGTCAGGCCCAGCATGGTCTCGGCCCTGATCGTGGAAGACCTCAAGACGTCGGATGATTCCCTCATATCAGGCGCGACGCAAAAGGGGACTCCGACCCCTACAAAGACCTCGACTGCCGGGTCGTCTACCACCGTCGGTGGGACGCCGACGCCGTCCGGCACGGCGCAGGTGGACACCATCGGTCTGGACACTAGCAAGGAACCCGGCCACGGAGGCGCAACCGCCAGCGCGACACCCGGCCCCACTGACCAGGCGGGTACCTCTACTACCCCGACAGCGACGAAGTCCAGCGACAAGACGTCGACCCCACAACCCACGAAGAGCGCTCAGCCGACATCCACTGGCACCAAGCCGACGTCCACGTCCACAACCAGCGGTGGCACCTCGACCAAGAAGACCTCCACGCCGACAAAGAGCGGCACGTCGACCACGACGGGCACAGGCTCCACGAGCGGTACCGGCTCGACCGGTGGAACCACCAACAGCACCACTACGTCGGGCGGGACGACCACCGGCGGTTCCACGACGAG
>JAJYKO010000165.1 GCA_021788565.1 Chloroflexota bacterium | reverse complement strand
TATACCCCAGGGACCTTCACCTCGCGGCTATCCTCGATCGACGGGCGGTTTCTGTTGCTGAACATGCAGGGGATGCTTTTCCACGACAACCTCGGTGACATCGACGAGGACATCGCCTACGCACAGTGGATGAACGCGGGGGCGATACGGGTCTTTGCCACGGACAACAACACGATGAAGGCCTGGAGCGGCACCCAGGTTGGCAACCGCATCGCGGACATCGCTCCGACTCTACGCGCGCACAACGTCAAGCTGATAGTAGCGCTGGTCAACAATCACCGCCCGGTGCCAGGCGAGCCACCCGACAGCTTCGGCGAGATGGATGGCTTTTACCAGTTGCTGCTGCCCTTCTACACGACCAACTGGCGCACAGCCTATCTGCCCTTCGTCCGAGAGTTGATCACGACGGTGCAGGCTAGAGGTGCGGGGGACGTCATCCTGGCGTGGGAGCTGGGCAACGAGCTTCACGCCACGATGGACCCGGCCGCGCTGATCCCATTCATAACGGGAATCGTCGCCGAGATTCGGCAGATCGATCCCACTACCCCGATCCTACCTGGTACCATCGGCGTCGAGCACATGAATCCGGGCAACCCTCACTCTCCCTTGGGCCGATGGATGTACTGTGAAGCGCCCGTCGACGCCTACACCCTCCACTCGTACGACTGGGTCGGACCGGACCGGCAGGGGATCTCCAGGATCACCTACGATTTCGGTGAGGTCCTGTCCCAACCGTGTCCCGACGGCCGTAAGCTGCCGGTGCTGGTGGAGGAACTCGGAACGTCCCGCACCATGGACGGTGTGTACACCCCTTCGGAAGAGGATAAGAGGCTCGCGCAGGAGATCTACCAGATCCGCTACGTGCTCTCTCATCCGGGTGTCGTTGGCATCGGAGTCTGGAGCGCCGAGAGCCCCACGGTGCACGATCGGGTGTACTACGACAACGAGTGGGGACTGACCTCCTACGGGCCCGCCGACAACGGCTCAGGGTCCTGCTACGACGGGACGAATGGGGTTCGGTGCCAGCTAGAGCAGGCGCTGCGCGCCTTGCCGGTGGTGCCGTGAGGTCTGCTACAATGGTGGGAGCCGACTTTTCCATCGCCGGGTGTCAGAGATGCTCCCTTGCAGACATTAATCCCCATTCCCAATCGGCTGAACGACCGCTCAGTTCTCCCTTTCCCAACGATATCTCTTCAGGATTACGTGATAGATGCCAGCCGTCTAGAATGGGTCGAGCCAGCAGGACTCGTACAACTCGTCTTGCTTCTTCATCGCGCCGCCGAGTTGTCGACGCATGTCGCGTTCGTTGCGCCTGACTGGTACGACGCTCGCCGCTACCTCGCCAGAATGGGCTTCTACGAACAGGTTCCGAAGGCCGTAGTCTTCCAGAATGCCGTCGATCCCGCCTCCGTGCGCCGCCGCAGTGACTGCGATGTGCTGGTAGCTGTGCGGGGCTTCAAGACCGACGGTGACGTCGAGGATCTGATGGCCGACCTCGCGAGGTTCCTTCAGCGCATGGTAGTGGACAAGGCAATCACAGGTCGAATCTTTGCTACGCTCGTCGCGGCCATACCGGAGTTGGCTGGCAATGCAGCGAGCCATTCTGCCAGCCCATGGGGAGGCTTCATAGCTGCACAAACGTACCGTCAAGGCAGCTACCTGGCCGTCGGCGATCTGGGAATGGGCATTCGGCGCCACCTCATCAGGAACCCGAAGTGGTCCCACCTCACTACGGACGAGGAAGCGATCAAGAAGGCGATGGAACCGGGAGTGAGTGGAACCGCCGATCGCAGGGGATACGGCTTCGACTATGTGCTGGAGGAACTGGAGCAGACCGCGGGAGCCGAGTTGCTAATCAGGTCAGGACATGGCTGGGTCAAGACCGTAGTGACGAAGTGTGGCCGCAAGCGGAGGTCTGGCACCAATGTGGAAGCTGAATATCCCGGCACTCTGATCCAGGTGGGCGTCCGCTCCTAGCCGACCCCTTGACCGGGGACGGGCCGCGTTGTATTCTGTTTTCATCGGTGTCAGTGAACGCGGTGAGGCAGAGCCCACGTGTCGTTCGTTTTGGGATAGGAGGCTCAGCTATGCGATTCGAGTTTCGACAAAGGGGCGATGTCTTCTCCACTCGCGAGCGCGGCTCAAGGGTCCGGGCTGAGATCGTGGAGACTCTTCGGGGAACCGAACAGGATGAACCGCTGCTTCTGGACTTCGAGGGTGTACAGCTCATCAGCTTCTCGTTCGCGGATGAGGTTATTGGCCGGCTCGTACAGGATCGAGCAGCCGGGGAACTAGGTGAGCGAGCGATTGTGGTTCTCAATGCCAGTGACGAGGTAATCCATCCCATCAGAAGCTCGATGGAACGGCGGAAGCTAATCGTGACGCATCTCACGTCCCTGGGTGTGGAGATGATAGGCGCCGCCCAGCACGTGGAGGCCACGTTCGAGGCCGCTCAACGAAAGGGGAAGTTTCGTACCCCTGAGTTGGCGGCCGAGCTGGGCATTTCGGTACCAGCGCTCAACAATCGCCTGAAGCCGCTCCTGGCAGCCGGCATCCTGGTGCGGCAGGCCGCGATACCCCGAGCCGGCGGTAAGGAATACGCCTACGCGATTGCCCTGCCACCTCTGAGGCCTGCGGCGTAGCTCTCGAAGGCAGGGCAGATCGGTTCCATCCACCTCTTGTGTGAGATGCGGCCCCACCAAAGGTAGAGGTGCTACTACTTCGTAGCAGAGATTTGCTCGTGTATCATCCGGGTTATCCGTACCAAGCGACTGGAGAAGCGAAATGTCTACGCTGTCGCCTATTCATTGGGCACTCCTCGCTGATCCGAAGAAGTACCGTATCGATGATGCCGTTCGACACCTGGTGATGGACACCTGGACCACCAAGGGCAAGCCGATCCACACCGGCGACAGGGTAATCATCTGGCGGGCATCTGGCGGTCGTGGTCCCCGCGGCATAGTTGCTCTTGGCGTGGTTCTCAGCGAACCACGCCTGCTTTCGGACGCTGATAATCCCTATTGGTTGGAACCGCCCGTAAGCGAAGAGCGTGTCCTCGTCCGCTATTGCACAGCTCCAGCCCTTCCGTTATGGCTAGGCGATACGCACGACGCTATACTCCGCGATCTCAGCGTTAGCAAAGCGCGTGGAGGCACCGTATTCCACATAACCGACGATCAATGGGACCAGATCACCGCTGCGTTGGGCGGCGACCCCACGTAATAACTTGTGGGCGCCGGCGAACCTCGAACGTCAAACTGCGTGTCATAGGTGTTTACCGCGACCAGCAGTACCGCGCCGTCGCCTGCGAAACCCTTACCAAGACGCACAGCTCAGGCGAGAAGCCTCCTAGTTCTGAGCCCTCGTTGGGGAGATTCCTCGCCCGCGCTGTGCTACGGTTCAGGATGACAGGCTCCTGAGTGTCACGCTCGCACGAGTGCGGCGCCACGCGCCTACCACGGCGGGGTGGGGAGGTTGCGGAGGGCCTGCTCCAACTGGCACCGCACGCCCTGGGCGGACATGGGCGCCGGGTCGTAGCACGAACCACCGCCGTCGTCATTCGGGCCGTACGAAGTGAGGCCGCGCACGTTGTCGAAGAAGGTTTTGTCGCCGACCTTCGGGCTCTCTGCGCTCCAGGCGCCTACACCGATAACCGACGGATAATTCAGGACGAAGCGGAGCTGGTTCTTTTCCTGCGCCAGCCGCTTGTCCTCCTGGGTCGCACTGTATACGCCGGCCAATTGCCGCGATGTACCGAGCTCCTCCACGATGACGGGCAGCTGTCGACCACTCGAGCAGGGTTTAATGATGTTATCGAAGTCGAAGCTGATGGGCATGTCCCCCTGCCGATCCCAGTTCACCCAGTCGTAGGCGTGGAGGGTGTAGGCATCAACTGGCGCATCGCAATATAGCCAGCGGGCGATCGGCGAAGTGGGCACCCAGGGGTCCAGGTGCCAGGCACCCATGGTGCCGGGCAGAATGGGGGTGTTGGGGTCGAGCTTCCGGACCTCGCTGCTCGCCGCCTGAATGAAGGGAACGATCGCCTCTGGGTCCCTCGGCGTGTGGAGCTCGTTGCCAAGTTCCCAGGCGAAGATCACGTCCCCCGCTCCTCGCGCTCGCACGGTGGAGATTAGGCCCTGCACGAAGGAGAGGTAGGCCCCGCGCCAGTTGCCGGTGTAGAACGGGAGGAGCAGCTGATAGTACCCGTCCATCCACCCGAAGCTCTCCGGCTTTTCGCCCGGCACTGGTTTGTGGTTGTTGACGAGCGAGACGATCAGCTTTATGCCGTTGGCCCTGAGAGACGGGGCGATGTCGGCGATTCGGTTGCCCACCGTAACTCCATCCCAGCTCTTGCCCGAATTGTTGTCGGTGGCGAATGTCCTGATGACTCCGGCGTTCATCCACCTGGCGTACGAGATGTCCTCGTTGATGTCGCTGAGGTTGTTGTGGAATAGCATTCCGTGCATGTTGAGCATTAGGAAGTGGCCGTTGAGGGATGAGATCCTCGACGGCAGGGCGGGCGAGTCGGCCGCGACTATTGCCTGGAAGGAGTTGGCAGGCGTCGCGGTGGGCGTGATCGTGGGCGTGGCCGTCGACGGCTGAGTTGGGGTCGGTGCCCGCGTTTCCGTGGGCGCAGCAGTCTCAGTGGGTGCCGGCGTGGCCGTCGCGCGGGCGGTAGGGGTACGGGTTGGGGTCCGTGTAGGCGTGGGCGTGCCTGTCTGTGTGGGTGTGCTGGTCGGAACCGCCGTGGAGGTGGGCATCGGCGTGGCTGTCGACACCAACGTGGGCTGCGCGGATGGCGTGGACGTGGCGAACGACGTGGGAGTGCCCGGATACTCGGCGGGCGTGGCGCTGGGATCGCCGCCGCGGGCCGAGGCCACCGAGACGACCGCCGGCCCGCAGGCAGTGGCCGTCGCCGCGATCAGCGTCAGCAGTACGAGGATCAGTCTGGCCTTGGTAGCGGCCTTCATAATGGGCGTTCCGAGCCTTTGTCTGAGTGCACTCACTCCCCTCTAGTGCCTCGCGAACATAGTTCGAGATGCATTAGACTATACGCGCTGGCAGCAAGCAAGTGGTTAAACCGCTGTAATATCCTGGCAGTCCGTTCGTTGTAGATAGTGACGGGGGGTCTTCGATGCGAATGCATCGAGGGACGGACTGCTGAAGCCAAAGAAGCAGACAATGGAACGGCTCACTCCCGGGGCGCAGGCTTATTTTTGGTCTGTCACTTCGGTGGCTGTCCTCTTGCTTCTTCGCGCCACTTTCTGGGATTTCTCGACCAGCCGCGACGAATATGTGGTGTGCGCGGTAATAGGTGCTCTTCTGGTCGTCGGGGCGACGCATCCTATCTGGCTAACCCACAATAGCACTATCAGTGTCACTATATCCCTCGAAGTAGCCCTCCTGTTGATGGTGAGTCAGGGACTGGCGCTTTGGACGTGCGCATTGGCCGCGCTCGGCACGGCTCAATGGCACGTCAGCCACGCGAAAAGGTGGTACACCCTCGCCTTCAACACCGCCAACGGGCTGCTCTCTGTGGCGGCGGGTAGTCTGGTGTATCGCACGCTTTCGGGCGGGGACCGCCTGCTGACCAGCGAGCGAAGCATTGGCGCCGCGGTTGCCGCTGGCATCTGCTACTCGGCGATCGGCTTTCTGCTTCTTGCGGCGATGATCGCGCTGGCCCAGGGGAAGCCCGCTATCCACCGATTTCTGGAGGCCACGTCGTCGGCAGCCCCGCAGAGCGCGACTCTGGTGGTGTTTGGGGTCGGGATTGCCTCAGCTTACGCCGTGTCGCCCCTGGCCGCGAGCCTTCTGTTGCTGCCGATGGTCGGCGTCTATCTAGCGGTTCGCGCCTCCCTTTCTCCGGGGAAAGAGACCAAACGAGCCCTGGAGGCTATAGCGAACAGGGTCGATCGGTATCACCCATATACCCACGAGCACAGCGAGAGGGTCACCTACTACACCGAGAAGCTGGCCCAGCGGCTGAACCTGACCCGTCAGCAATCGGAGGAGATCTGTCGAGCGGCTCGGGTCCACGACCTGGGGAAGCTGAGCGCGGATCTGGCGGTGCTGGACAAGCCGGGCCGGCTGAGCGATGCGGAGTTCAAGGAGATCCAGGCCCATCCGGTTCGCGGTGCGGAGATGGTGAGTGAGTATCGGGATTACCGCAACGGCAGCGATCTGATCCGGTACCACCACGAGAGGTACGATGGAAAGGGCTATCCCTACGGGCTGAAGGGCACCCAGATCCCTTTTGGCGCGAGGATCATCGCGGTGGCGGATTCGGTGGACGCGATGCTCTCGGACCGGCCCTACCGCAAAGGGTTGCCGCCGAAGTTGGTGATCGAAGAGCTGGCGAGAAACAGCGGCACGCAGTGGGACCCCGTGGTCGTCGAAGCGATGATAGGGATCCTCGAGGCAGAATTCCGCGAGGTACCGCCGGGTGTCCCGGTCGCGGAAGAGCCAGCCCCTGCGCCTTAATGAGTCCGATCCGGAAGGCGTAGGCCACTGCCCGCGCTCGGACCTGGTGGCCGAGCTTCCCGAAGATGTTGTTCACGTGTGTCTTAACAGTGCCATATCCCCTAGACAGGGCCTCCGAGTGCTGCTTCTGTCCTCGATTCGCGTTACAATGAACCAGGTTCAATTCCGTCTCCCGTCAGCATTGCCTCCATGCCGGCAGGTTATGGCTTGTGCCGAGGCCGGACTCCAATTTCGTGCTGCTGTGCGGCCTTCAATGATGCCGCGGCGATTCCTGGTTCAAGATGTGCAACGAGCGCACCGTGACCTCGATGGTGCACGAGGCGAGTCACAGGAGAATAGGTTCGATATTGAGTAGAGATAGAAGAAACAAAGGCATAGAGTACAAGTGGATCGTTCTGATCAACACGACAATCGGCGTGTTGATGTCGTCGTTAGATGGATCCATCCTTACGATATCGCTTCCGGATATCACCCGCCAGCTTGGGGCATCCGTCGCGGAGATGATGTGGGTCCTGATGGGCTATTCGCTGATAGTTACCTCCCTGCTGCTGCCCATCTCCCGATTGGCCGACATGAAGGGCCGGGTTAACCTCTACAATCTCGGGTTCGCGATCTTCACGATCGCTTCGGGGCTGTGCGGCCTCTCTCAGTCGGGGATGCAGCTGGTTCTGTTCCGGCTCGTCCAGGGCGTGGGTGCTGCCTTGCTGTTTGCCAACGGCACAGCGCTTCTCACCGATGCGTTCCCACCTTATCAGCGTGGACTTGCCCTGGGCATCAACTCGATGGCCGCCACCGCTGGCTTCATCCTGGGCACGATTCTGGGAGGCGTGATCACCGAGTTTCTCGGATGGCGTTACATCTTCTTCATCAACCTGCCTTTCGGGGCTTTCGCGACGGCGTGGGCGTTCTGGAAGCTGCACGAGATCGTGGAGCCCGAGCGGAAGGCGCGGTTCGACATCGTTGGAATGGTGACGTTTCCGCTGGGGATTGCTAGCGTCCTGGCTGGACTGACTTTCGTGGTGATGGGAATGGCGGGTGAGCCCGTAACGCGTGCGATCTTCTTCGTCGGTGGGGCGATGCTCGTCGTGTTCATCCTCAGCGAACTTCGTGTGGCGGCGCCGATGATGGAGCTAGCCCTGTTCCGTGTCCGGTTGTTCTGGTCCGGAAATGCCAGCCTGTTCTTGAACGCTCTTGGGCGCGGCTCGACCATGTTCATCATGAGCTGGTTCTTCCAGTCGGTGCTGAACGACTCGCCGCTGGTCTCCGCGATGAAGCTGTTGCCTCTACCCGTAACGATGGTGGTGTTTTCGCCTATTGCCGGCCGCCTTTCCGACCGGCTCGGCTCACGCTGGCTGAGCACCATCGGATTGACGTGTACATTGGTAGCCCAGCTGATGATGATAAGCTTCGCGATATCCGCCCCTTATATCGTGTGGGGTATTGCTCTGGCCATCCTCGGCGTCGGCAACGGGCTCTTCAATTCGCCCAACATGAGCGCCGTGATGGGGAGCGTGCCACCAAACCGCAGGGGCGTCGCGGCGGGCATGACGACGCTGCTTTTCAACAGTGGACAGACCTTGGCTATTGCCACGACTATGGTGATCCTCTCGACGGTGATGTCTTACAAGTTGCTGGCAGAGCTGTTCACCGGCACCGCGACCGGTGGCGAGAGTATCAATGGCGTGGCGTTCATGCAGGGACTGCACGAGGTGTTTCTGGTCGGCGCCGTGATCACCGTGGTGGCCATCGTCTGCTCCAGCCTGCGCGGGACAGGGGACAGGGTAGGAGTGTCGAAAGTGCCGGCCGCGGAGGTCGAGGAGAGGCGATCATCCCTCCTGGAAGTGCGGTGAGCGCGTGCGACCGCCGGCTCGGCGCGTCCGCACGTGCGGTCTTGTTCCCATCTTGTAGAACCAGGCCCGCCACTATTGTTGAGTAGTTTCCTGGTTCTGCGACACGGTCGCTTCGGCTTGTGGGGGCGGAGACCGCGCCCGTCGTACGTTCAGTTGGGATCAGCACGTCAAAGGCCTGGGGCTCGGTCACACGTTTACTGACTTCTTGGAATCGACGCATTGTCGGGGTGATCCTGGTACGACCGGCTGAAGCCTCGATTCCAGGTTCCAGCAAACGCTGTGTGACAGAGCATCACCTGTAAGCGAAGACCGGAGGAGACCTCATCCATGAAGTGGCTAGTCTTGCTGGGTATGGTGATCGCCTCGGCCATTGCCATGCCTTCGCCGAATGTTGCCTTCGCCCAGACCCAGCCCCGGTTCGTGCTGGGCTTCAAGACCCTGGCAGACATGATTCCCAAGGTCGTGGGCAAGCCCGTGGAGAGCGAGCACTTTGACCCCTTGCGC
>JAJYKO010000164.1 GCA_021788565.1 Chloroflexota bacterium | reverse complement strand
CGCTGAGCCAGCTCGACTGCATCGGCCCGCAACTGCGCGGGGCTCATCCCCCGCGCGCCGTCACCGATGGGTAGCTGGACGGCCTCCGGCCCCATGGCTCTGCGCAATCCTCGCGTGACCCATAAGATCACTCCAACCACGATCAGCAGCCCCGCGACGACGGCGGGGAGGTGCAGGCTCGCAGGAGGGATCAGCTTTCCGAGCGGAGCGAGGGCTTCCATGAGCCAATTCCAGAAGCTGTCCCATAGCCTCCTCACAAAGTCGCCGATGGGGTCGGGCGGGGGCTGTACAGGATGGAATTCCGGACGATCCAGGACGCGCTGAAGCCGCTGCTGCGCGTCGATTCCCACGGCTGCCCCGGAAGGTTGGCGAGAGCGATCGACCTCGGTCAAGAGCGCTCCAAGTCTCGCCTCACCCCCTCCCGAATCGGGCGGCTGGGCCTGGAGGACCGCGATTACCCCCGACAGGTCCGGACGGACCTGGGAGCCGTCGGGCATCAGGACAGGGCCGATGTTCCGCAGGGTCGCCGCCACATCTCGGGCGGCCGCGTTACCTCGCTGACGCAGCCGGAGTTGAGCCGACTGTAGCTGCTCGCGGTACGCCGGCAGGGTGATCGCGAGCGGATCGGACGGTGTCGGGGATTGCGCGGCTCCCTCGGCCGGGGGGGCCGCAGCCACACCTGCCGCGACTAACAGAAGGACGAGAATAGTCCGGATCCGTCTCCTCACGAGCTATTCCAGTGTGGGCCCGGCCTGAGGTGACGCGGGCGGGCCTCCCATTTCCCGCGCCATCAACTCCAGGTCGAAGCCCTCTTTGCGCACCCGAAGGTCGTAGTAGAGCAGCACCTCGCCGCAGTACCAGATGGGGGCGCTAAACACCTGAGCGACGAGGTTAAAGACGAAGGTGAGAACGCTGAGAAGCGCGAGCCCAAGCCCGCTGGACTTGGCGAAGAACAGGACGAGATTCAACACCCCGCCCAGGAGCCCGACCACGAACGACAGGACGATCCCGATAATGCCGATCAGGATAGCGATGCCGAGGACTCGCCACCAGGTCCCGCGCACCAGAGCTCGACTCCGTCCCATCGACGCCCGGACCCCGAGTCCTTCGAGGACGAAAGTCTGATAAGAGAGAATCCAGCAGACGCCGAAGTAGATGGCGAACGGAATACCGATGATCGTGAGGCTCATCAGAATGACTGCCAGACCGATCATGATAGTGAGAACTACCGCTGCACCAAACCGCCTCAGTCCGCCGGCGAACGCGCTGCCGATCGTGGGGCTCCTTCCGAGGTAGATCTCGGACACCGCATAGGTGATGGTGAGATTGACAGCGACATTGGCCAGCCAGGAAAGGATGGCCCAGACTCCCGACCCGATCTCGAAAGTCGCGAGTGAAGATAGCGAGCCCGGTTGCAGCCCTTGCGGATGGAGCAGAAAGGTCCGCCAAAGATACTCCATCACGGCCAGGGGACCGAGGGCAGCGAGACTGATGCCTGCCAGGAGCCAGAAGTGGTTTCGGTAGAGCCGGATGATCTCGTCCAAGAGGTCGCCAACGCCCAGGGGTCGAAGCCGCGGAGCCGCGTAGGACATGCGATCTGCCTCCTCGCGTACGTGAGATCGGACCGAGCAGCCGGAGGCGGCTCCGCCTCCCTAACCGTTCGACGGCAGCCCGAATGCCGGCAACACTGTAGAGGCGAGCCGCGAGTAAAGTCAACAGTACGTTACGGGGTCGAGGGCATGGACGTCCAGGGCAGGGAGCAGGTGCTGTAGTCACTCTGTCGATCTCGTCGGCTGGGCTACTTCTCCCAGGCGAACCGCTGGTCGTTGCTCCTCTCCTGCAACCCGTACGGCCCGTTCACCCAGGTCATGCTCCCGTTGGTGAACGCAGTCCAGTTGTCGGCCTTTCTCCACACCATGAGACCCGTGGTTGTCTGCTGGAGGGAGTCCCCGTTGGCCCCGTAGTGCTCGTTCTCCAGGGGCTGGCCGGCTATGTCGGGTATCAGGGATGCCAGGGTCGCAAATCCGAGCCTGAAAGCAGGCGGCGCGGCGGTCAGAGCGGCCGGCGGAGCGGACGGGGCGGGCACCGTAGACACAGGTGCCGCATCGTTAACCAGCAGGGCGTAATCCCCGCTCCACGGGGTCTGAGTCGTCACGGTGTGTGCCGCCGTGTCCACGGTGCTGGGCAAGTCTTCCCAGTGACCGAAGTTTCTGGCGAAGCGGAGGGTGGCTTCGCTCCGCCCGCCCAGGTCCGCCGGGTTGTAGCGGAGCGTCAAGGTCGCGGGCTGATTCAGAGAAACGACCGCCGAAGTAGTCCGCTCAATCAACTGCAGAGTGAAGGGCTGGCCTACCATGATTGTGTTGGAAGGACGAGGCGGAAGGTTGTTCTCGCCGTTGGCCAAGAGATGAATCGCGAGGGCGGTCGGGTATGCACTCGCTGGCGCGACCCAGTGAAAATCGCCGTTGTCTGCGTAGAACTCGCCGCCGTTGATCGGATTGAAGCTCCCTTCCTGGTAGGGGTCGGCGAAGCTTGTACTGGTAGCCGCGAAAAGAGCGCAGATGACCAGGACAAAGACCGCCAGGGACCTTCTCATGAGCCACCTCCTCAGCCTAAATTCCCATCCTCCAGAGCATAAGCGTCAAGTTCTGATGATTCAAGATAGCGATGACGGCGAGCAGTAGGAATTCTGTCCTAATCTTTGGGGTGCGGCATCGATGTTGCCTATCCGTGGCTTCCAGGACGCGCCAATGCGAAGCGATGTTGTGCGAATGAAGGAGGACTAACTGGCCGGGCTGTTTGCCGATCCCATCTTCAGGACGACTCTTCGAATCTGCCTCGCGCTGCTATTCGTGGCAGGGCTTGTCCTATTTGTGGTCGCGACCTGGAGCATTGTGGAACCTCTCATCGTAGCGACCGTGCTCGCCACTGCTTTCTGGCCGTGGGTCACGCGCATCTCTCGGGCTTCCATTATTCGGCCGAAATGGAGGCTGCCGCGCATGGCCGCTACCGCCCTGATCTACATCGCGGTGCTGTGCGTCTCAGGCGGACTTACCTATCTGATAATCGGGTCATTGCTTCCGCAAGCGGAGAAGTTGTCCCAGGCATTCCCCCAGCAGACGCAATCTCTGAACCATTACCTCAACTCCTTTCGGTCGGGGAACATCCTCGGCAGTGCTGCCCAGGTCGCCGGGGAGGTCGCGCAAGCTTCATCGGGGCAGAAAACCGGGACGACCAACCCCGCTAACAAGGTACCGGTGAACGTCGGGGCCGTCGTCATTGCGCTGTTCGGCGGCCTCGCGAATCTGGTGTTGGTCCTGGTTTTCACGTTCTTTCTGCTGGTAGAGGGTGACCGCTTCGCGCACGCTATCTTCCAGTTTCTGCCAAAGGATAGGCGCCCGGATATTCGCTCATTAGGGCTTGCGATCCGCGACCAGATCAGCCGCTGGGTGCTGGCCCAGGCAACCTACGCGTTGGTGAGTGGTTCAATCATGACCACCGGGATGTTCGCCCTGCAGATTCCGAATCCGTGGATATACGGCGCGCTCAGCACCCTCCTGGCTCTCTTCCCGGGAGTGGGGCCCGGCTTTTCGGCTGTACTCGCCCTCTTCGTCGCGATGGGTTTGTCAACGTGGCAAACCGTCGGAGTAGCGGTGTTCGGAGTAGCTGTTTACGCACTGGATGCCACCGTGCTGGTTCCCAAGATCTTTGGAGATGTGCTGCGGCTTCCCATGTTCGCCGTACTTCTGGCCACGCTCATCGGCGCGCTTCTCATGGGGTTCTGGGGGGCGCTCATAGCTTCGCAGTTGGCGGTGATCGTCCAGACGATCATCCGAGACTCCCTCGGCCGCGATCCCGTCCCAGGCTCACAACAGAAACCGTAGGGCGACTGGTCAGGGCCGGCAGCCTCCTACCTTACCTCGATCAGATCCTTGATCTTCTCGAAGGTCGAGGAGGTCAGGAGCTTCGCATCCTTCAACTCGTCTATGGAGTTGAACCGGCCCTGCTTCGTCCTGTATTCGACAAGCTTCTGGGCGGTAACTGGGCCGATTCCAGGGAGGGCGTCGAGATCCGCCATGGAGGCGCGATTGAGATCCAGTTTCGTGGACTGGACGGCCGGAGGCGCGGATGCCGAAGAGGTTCCGACCTCGGGAACGGCAAGCTGCTGGCCGTCCTTGAGTGGGGCGGCCAGGTTCAGGGATGAGAGATCGGCCGAAGGGACGGGCCCGCCCGCGGCTTTCAGGCCGTCCTCCACGCGAGCGTCGGCGGCGAGTTGGTATACGCCCGGGGATTGCACCGCTCCCACAACGTGGACCTTGATGGAAGGCGGGGTTGGAGGCGAGGCAGGGGCAGTAACCTGTAGCGCGGGGCGGCGAGGAACCTGGAGTACAGCGAAGGCGGCGACGGCAACCAGTACCACCAGCGCCGTTGCCAGAGTAGATCGGTGCCTCTCCAGCCACTCAGCCATTGGAGAATAGCTCCTCTCATCTGTGCGACGCGGAGATGCGGCGAATTAGAGACGCGAGGAGAAAGCCCCTCTCATCTCCCCTTCTCCGTGTCACCGTGTCACCGCGTCTCCATCTTACTTCTTCGTGCCGTCCTGCGGCACCATTTTTGTCTTGACGTACCAGCCGGACACGTCCCGGAAGCGCGAGCTCCCGTCCACCATGTAGCTCAGGTTTACGCCCTTGATTTTCTGGCTCACCGCCCAGTTGAACTTGGGGTAGTAGAGGATCACGCTGGGCGCTTCGTCGGCCCAGAGCGACTGGAACTGCGAATAGAGCTGTTGCCGCTGGGTCTTATCCACCGTGCCTCGGGCCTCCTCGAGGAGACGATCGATCTGCGGGTTGCTGATCCCGGCAAAATTGGACCCGCCGTTCCCGATCTGGCTGGAGTCCCACAGGGAATACACGTCGGGATCCGCCGTTAGCAACCACTGCTCGGTCAGAAATCCGACGTAAGTTCGCGGATTGAGGTAGTCTTTGAGGAGATCGGACCAGGCGGCCGCCTGGACCTCCGTCTTGAAGCCGACTTTTCGAAGGTCCTCCGCGACCGACTCCCCGATCTTAATTCGCTGCGGGTTGTCGTTCGTGAGGATCACGAAGGAGAGGGCAGCACCGTCCTTCTCCCGAATCCCGTCGCCGTTGCTGTCCCGCCATCCGGCCGCGTCCAGCAGCGCCGCGGCCTTTTGGGGATCGTACTGGTAGCTTCCGGCCTTGGGGTCGAAAGCCCACGAGCCTGGCGATATCGGCCCCTTGCCGGGCAGCCCCTGTCCCGAGAGAACCGTCTGGATGATCTTGTCTCGGTCGATGGCATAGGAAACGGCCTGGCGGACCGCCTTGTCCTTGAACAGCGGGTTGGAGTTGTTGAGGAAGAGGACAGAGTACTTCAGATAGTCCGGAGCCGAGTAGATCTGCAGCTTCGTATCGGTCGATAGCGCCGCTACGTCCTGGGACGCCAGGTACGGCAGCCCATCCACCTCGCCCTTCTGCAGAGCCGCCAGGGCCGAGGGGTAGTCCGCGTAGAAGCGGAACTGGATCTGGGAGAGATGTGGGGCAGGGCCGTAGTAGTCCGTGTTCGGTTCCAGCGTCACCCCTTCGGACGAGATGTCGGTCAGCTTGAACGGGCCGGTGCCGATTGGCTTCAAGTTGTAGGGGCTGTCGGTCATCGCCTTGCCTGTGGCATTGGCATAGAGGTGATGGGGCAGGATGCCCACGGTCGTGTACTCCAGGAATGGAGCGAACGGCTCCTTCAGGGTAAAGCGCACGGTATAGTCGTCCACCTGCTGAACGTCCACTGCACGCCAAAGGGCGGCTACGTCCTGACTCCCCTGAAAATTTCTGTCCTGCATCGCCTTGACGGTGAACACGACGTCGTCCGCGGTGAATAGGGTCTGGTCTTGCCAGCGGACGTCGTGCCTCAGGTGGAACAGATAGCTCTTGCCACCGTCTCCGATATCCCAGCTCTGGGCCAGGTCGGGCACCAGGTGTCCGGTGTCGTCAAATCGGGTGAGGCCGCTGAAGATGAGGGATGTGATGTCTCTGTCCACCTGGTTGAACTGAAGAAGGACGGGGTTCAAGTAGCTGGGGTTACCTACGGCGGCTTCCAAATAGCTGCCCCCGGTGTCCGGGACGGCAACCATGGCGGGTTTTGGCGTGACACGACTGGCGGCCCCTGCCAGAGCCATCGCCAGCAGGGCAACAACGATCAAGAGGTTGCGGAGGCGGGTGAACCCCTTCTGTCGGTCACGCGCGCTCGGATTCATGAGAAATAAAGCTCCAGAGAAAAGGGCCGGATGGAATGGAACAAAGGGACGGCCCCGAGAAGGGGCCGATAAACCGCCGTACGCTGAGTTCGTTCCTGAGAGAAGGTTACGAGAAGAACTTCACCGTCACGATGCTGACCAGGATAAACACCACGGCCAGGCCGATCGTGAAGTTGAACAGGGTCTTCTCTACCCCTCGGCGGCTTCGGTAGGCCGAGGAATCGGAGAAGAAAGCCCCGCTGAAGCCTGAACCCTTGGCCTGTAGGAGGACCACCAGGATCAGAACGACGGACAAAATGATCTGCACAATGTTGAGATACGTCTGCAAAAAAGCACACCTCCAGGTGGTTCGAGCGGCGAAATTATAACACTCCACTACAGGTCCGGCAAACGTCAGGCCGTGCCGATGAAGCACCGCGCATCCAAGTTATTGACATGGCTCGCTGTCCCCACTATGATGATTACGCGTTTCGTATACGAAATGCCAAATCGGCAGCCACTCTCACCCGTAACCTTGCCCAAGGATGTCTGTGATTCAAGTGCGAGCTTCGTTTATTCCTATTCCGATAGGCGATGACTTCCGAAGGCTGAGCGAGCATGTCTACACCATCATTCTGCAGGGTATCGCCGATCACCAGATCAGACCCGGCGAGCGCCTGGTGTTGGACGACCTCGCGACTCAGCTGAACGTGAGCCGAACGCCGATCCGGGATGCGCTCTCCCGTCTTACCGCCGAAGGCCTCGTGCAGCCCCGCGGTCGGCGTGGGCTCTACATGACCTCCCTGACGGCCGGCGAACTGCGCAACCTTTACGAGTTGCGACGCATGTGCGAGCTCTTCGCCGTCGAGAAAGGTACCGCCGCTGCCTCCGACGGCATAATCGATGGGATGGAAGCCGCGGCGGCCGAGTTCACGCGTTTGGCGAATTCCGATGATCACACGGCGCGTGTCTCCTATACACTGCAGGATCGCGAGTTCCACCGGTTGCTCGTGAGTCTCGCCGACAACCCAGCACTCAGCGATTTCTTCGAGCGCCTTAGCATCCACACCCACAGCCTTCGTGCGGGACTTGGCCCTAACGCTCCCGCGATTCCCAGGGCAAATCAGATTGAGCACGCAGCGATTCTCGAGGGACTCCGAAAGGGTGATACTGCGGCCACGGTGAAGGCAACCGGGACCCACCTGATTAACGCCGAATCGAGAGCGGTGGCAGCCCTGGAGTCGGAACAGTTCAAGTAGTTTCCGCAGGCTTCTAGAGCGACGCGAATCATCTGGTGACACACTTCCAAGATCATTTTGCTGATGGAGGAGAACATGTCAAGCCAGACAACAGACGGTTTCGACCCAACGGATCCCCTCTCCACGAACCAGGCTGGAGAGAAGAGGCAGGCGACATTGGGGAAGCGGCTGACGCGCAGGGAGTTGCTCAAGCTAGGCGCGGGGGTGGCCGGGCTTGCGGCGCTCGCCGGTTGCGCCCCGTCGAGTCCGCCAGCGGCTAGCCCGACGAGCGCCCCTCCCGCTGCGGCTCCAGCGGCTGCTCCCACGAAGGCTCCGGCGGCGGCTGCTCCTGCGGCGCCCGCGGTCGTGTCGAGCACCGGGAGCAACTTCGACTGGAAGCGATTCAAGGGGCAGACAGTCAACGCCCTGCTGGTCGTCGCTTCCTACACGGACACCCGCAAGTCCCATTTCTCCGAGTTCGAGGATCTGACCGGCATCAAGCTCAACGTCGACATAGTGCCGGAGCAGCAGCAGCGGCAGAAGCAGATCATCGAGTTCACCTCGGGGAACCCCAGCTTCGACGTCACGGACGAATCGTGGCACGTGACGAAGGGTCTCTTCGGCAAGGGCAAGTGGCTTCTGGATCTGAGGGACATGATCAAGGATCCCAATATGACCAGTCCCGACTTCGACTTTGCCGACTTCACCAAGGGCGCGGTCACCTACGCGACACAGCCGGACGGCAGCCTGGATACCATTCCGCTGGCCGTGGACCAGTGGATCCTGTACTGGAATAAGGAGCTCTTCGCGAAGAAGAACCTCAAGGCTCCCACCACGCTCGACGAAATGGTCGCGGCCGCTAAGGAGTTGAACGACCCCGCAAACCGGATCTCGGGTTTCGCCGCGCGTGGGTTGAAGAACGCCAACACCCCGGTGTGGACCGCCTTCATGCAGGGTTGGAATGTCGATTCGATCGACAGCAACAACGTCATGCACACCAACGGCCCTGAGGCTATCGCCGCCGCCCAGATCTATCAGACGCTGCTTTCCAAATACGCCCCGGCAGGGGTCAACGGGTTCAACTGGATGGAGTGCCAGGCCAGCTTCCAGCAGGGCGCAACGGCGATGTGGTTCGACGGGATCGGCTTCACGGCCCCGGTTGAGGATCCCAGCAAGTCGCGGGTGGTCGGCAAAGTCGGGTACGCCCTCCAACCGGCCGGTCCCAAGGGGCATTATTCGGCGATGTTCGGCAATGGCATCGGCATCACCGCGAAGAGTAAGAACGTGGGCCCCGCGTGGTATTTCTGCCAGTGGTACACCCAGAAGAAATTCAACGTGGCGATGCTTCAGACCGGTGACGGATCTCCGGTTCGTACCTC
>JAJYKO010000163.1 GCA_021788565.1 Chloroflexota bacterium | reverse complement strand
CTCCACGACTCGAGCTACTGCCTCCTTGTGGAAGTGTCGCAGACGCCGCTCGCGCACCTGCTTGCTGATGAAGCTGGCGTACCCCAGGACGTTCTCTTTCGAACGGTCCATATCCGGCGCGAAGTCGGCCTTCACCTTGAACAGCTTGCGAAAGTCCTCGTCCTGCGCGTATAGCAGGTAGTACACCGCGGGGCTTCCGATCAGCACCACCTTGAGGCGCAGGGGGATCGGCTCCGGTCGGAGGGTAGACGCCGGGACTGGGCTGAGGTGCTCGCCCATATTCTCTATCCTGGCCTCCCTGGTCTGGAGAGCGGTCTTCAGCGACTCCCAGACCATGGGACTTACGAGAAGGTCCTGGGCATCCAGCAGAAGATAGCCCCCATTCGCCCTGTGGAGGGCGCCGGCCTTGATCTGAGTAAAGTTGGTGGTCATGACCCCGAGGCGAGATTGGTACTCTAGGCGCCCCATCAGGTTGTAGTAGACGGGATTGTACTCCTCGATTACGGGCGCCCCGCGGGCTGCGCTGTTATCGACTAGAACGTTCACCTTGTAGCGAGCGAGCCGCTCCTCTCGCATCGCGACCTCACCGTCGGGCGAAGCGGCCGGCTGACCTTCCTGCTTGGGGGCGCGGAAGTCGTCCAGATGATCAGGGATGTCCTCCTGCACCACTTTGAGATATTCCAGCAGCGTCGGCTGATCCTGGTACTGGTGCTCCATCTCCTCAAAAAGGTGCCCGACGGCAAACAGGGCGACCTCCCGCTCCAGCTGGCGGAGTCTCTCGGCCGTCTCCTTCTCGAGCTTGCGCCCCTGGTGAAGCGCCTGCTCCATGCGCTCCCGAATCTCTTGTCCCCTCCGTTCGATGTCCTCCTTGGACTCTTTGGGGAGCTGTTCGTACTGCTCCTGCGAAATGGGCTGGCCGTTCGCGACGGGCACGGTCATGATGCCGGAGGGCGTCACCTCGATGGTGAAACCTTTGGACTGCGCCTCTTCCTGGACGTGCGCGTAGAGGGCCTGCTGCCTTTGCTGCAGACGCGACACAACGTGGCCCTTTCGCCGCTCGTAGTTCTCGCTGTCGAAGGCCCGAGGGATCTCGCGACGAGCAGCCGCGATCAGCTCACTCATGCGCGCGGAGAACCGGCTGCCCTCGCCGGGGGCGAGGCGTATCGCCCTGGGCCTGTAGGGATCGGCGAAATTGTGGACGTACACCCAGTCGTCCGGGACCAGCTGTGTGCGGGCTACCTGTTCCAGATAGCTGCGTGCCGTGGTCCGGCGTCCGGAGCCGGCAGAGCCGGTGACAAAGATGTTGAAGCCCCCATCCTCGATCTCCACCCCGAACTCGAGGGCACTCACCCCCCGATCCTGTCCGAACGTTCCGCTCAGCGGGTCCACGTTCTCCGTGGTCTCGAAAGGTAGTTCTGTAGAGTCGCAGGTTCGACGCAGTTGGGGGACGGGCACGGCCAGCAACTTATCCAACTTCGTCGCCTTAGGGCTTTCACCGCTCTCCGCGATACTCACGTCTGTCGTCCCTCCTCTCGCTGCCCGCTGTCAGGTGGTCACGTTTTTACGCTCTTCAAAGCCGTGATAGCCGATCCAGCGGGAACCTACGGTCTTCAGAATCATTGCGTGGTACCACTCCGGAGTGACCCTCATGCCCTTGCGGGGCAAACCACCCCCCAGGTCCTCTGCAACCTGGCCAAAGGATTCGCGATCCCCAGACTGATTCCACGCTCTCTGATACTGCTCGATATCAGCATACTCGTTGCGTGCAAAGCAGAAGGCTACCACATAGAAGCGGTTGTGGCTATCCCTGCACTGCTTCTCGAGCTCCGGGGTTGGCGCTGCTTTGAGACAGGAGAGGTCAACTCGCAGCTTGGTGTACGGCGCCCACGAGAGGAAGGCGATCGAGTCCGGAGGGTACTCCGACGCCCATTCCACAAACCTGTCGTAGTGGGTTTCGGACAGCGCGCGACTCCTGTAGAACCAGCAGTCCACTGTCCACCAGTCGCGAAGCGGCTCGGTGGAGACGTGCCGCTTCTGCGGCCACGGTTCGCTCCGTTCGTTTTCGGGGAATGTAAGCCAACGGCCGAGGATAGACATTTCGGCGACCTCCTTCCGGGCCGAGAGCCGATTAGAGAACTCACCATTAAGGCACAAAGACCTCCAAGGAACGCTACGAAGTCCCCTGATGAAGCCTCAGTGACCTTCGTGGTTCTCGGACAGATTGCAATCGTGACTGCCGCCTTACCATATACAGGCGCCCTGGACAACTGTCAACTGACCCAAAAGGGTGAGTTTCTGGCTTTCTTGCGGCCATGGGTGAGGCGATGTAGAATCTTTGTATCGGCACGGTCGGGAATTGACCCTCGCGGGGATCAGGCCGTCTCGCCCAGTACGAGCGGCGTTCAGAATTTCTGGAGGGCAAGCACTCCTAGATAGTGGCTCGGGAGGCATGCCGACGATACGGGCCATCCGCCCCACGGACCTCATCCCGCTTATGGCTTTCTTCCGCAACGGCTCGCACCGCCAGGTGACGGCTCAGGTCTGGCCGGAAATGCGGGGAGAGGGGAACTCGCGGGTTATGCGGGACCTCTTGCGGCGGCTAGTGGTTCACCCCGGAGGCAATTCGCAGGCCTGGATCTGCACGGCAAACGGGGCCATCCACGGCCTCGCCACTGCGAGACAGCGAGCTGGTAAGCTTGCCTGGGATGTCCAGGATCTCATTGTGGCTGAGGCCGCCAATCCAGCAGGGGTGGATCTGCTGGACCGCACCGCAGCAGAAGCCGCTCGTAGGGGTGCCAGGCGGGTCTTTCTCGTCACCGCGGCCGATGGAGAGATGGCCAGGTTGGCCAGGCAAGCCGGCTTTATGCACTACACCTCCGAGGCTGTCTTCGCCATCAAGCAGGGATCGTCGTTCACAACGAGCAACGCTTACCCGGTCCGTCCTCGCCTGCGGAGGGACACTCACGCTCTTTTCCAGCTTTACAATGCTGCCGTTCCCTGCAAAGTCCGGTTTGCGGAAGCCATGACCGTGGACGAGTGGACGTCATTGGACAGGAGCAGCCGGCCATGGGCTCCACGACTGGGGGGCAACAGCCAGCACTTCGTGTGGGACGAGCAAGGAGAGATAGCCGCCTGGGTGGAGCTTACCTTCGAATCCAGGAGCCAGAACTTAAGGCTAACGGTGCATCCATCGCACGTCCAGGACGCCGAGAAGATGTTGCAGTACGCCCTTGGCCACTTGAGCCATAAGGCGCCCATATATGCATCCGCCAGAGACTATCAGCCAGAACTGATCAGCGCCCTGGAGAAGATGGGGTTCACACGGGTGGCCGATCGCATGGTGTTCGCCAGGGAGATGACAGTCCGTGTTCCCAATCGCGCCTTCGTCCCCGCCCGCGCCTAACGAGTGCCGAGTATCGAGGACTGAGTGATCCAGGTGGCACGCTCAGTCCTCAGCACTCAGTCCTCAGTCGTGGCCGGGGGGGCGGATGGCAAGCTTTTTGCCCTTTCTATCTCAGCGTCCCGCTGCCCTCCTTTCGCTTGTTTTGGTCTTGGCTGGGGCCGCGAGACGATGCCTGCGCTTCGAGGTTGAACCAGATGCAAATGGAACAAGCGCGCGGAACTCCCGAGCAGCAGATCGTTACCGATGACATCGATGCTCTTCTGGACGCCCTGCCTCCCCACATCTCCGATCCCATAAGGAAGATGGATAACCGCAAAGACCTCCTTGAGGTAGTAATGGACTTGGGCCGGCCACCGGAGGCCAGGTTCCCGGGCACCGAGACGATCCTCAGCGACCACGACGTCAGGCAAGAAGACCTGGAGTACGTGATAGACCGTATTGGGGTCTTCGGAGAGGACAATCGCGCCGGTATCGAGCGTACCCTCCACCGCATCTCTGCTATTCGCAACAGGTCTGGCAAGATCATCGGCCTCACCTGCCGCGTTGGGCGGGCAGTCTTCGGGACCATCGCGGTCATCCACGACATCGTGGAGTCCGGCAAGAGCATCCTGCTGCTTGGCAGGCCCGGGGTGGGCAAGACTACGATGCTCCGAGAGGTTGCGCGAGTCCTCGCGGACGATTTCCGCAAGCGGGTCGTGATAGTCGACACCTCCAACGAGATCGCCGGAGATGGGGACATACCGCATCCTGCCATCGGCCGCGCCCGACGGATGCAGGTCCAGACGCCCAGCATGCAACACGCTGTGATGATCGAGGCTGTGGAGAACCACATGCCCGAGGTAATCGTGATAGACGAAATAGGCACAGAGCTGGAGGCCGCGGCGGCCCGCACTATCGCGGAGCGTGGCGTGCAGCTCGTCGGCACGGCTCACGGCAACACCCTGGACAACCTGATGATGAACCCTACTCTCTCGGATCTAATCGGTGGTATTCAGAGCGTTACCCTCGGCGACGAGGAAGCGAGACGCCGGGGCACCCAGAAATCGATCCTTGAGCGTAAAGCCCCGCCGACATTCGACGTCGTGGTCGAGATTCAGGACAGGGATAGGGTAGCCGTCCACGCCAACGTCGCGGAGGTTGTAGACTCCATCCTGCGCGGGAACCAGATCCAACCGGAAGTGCGAGCCAAGGGGCCCGACGGTCAGGTGCACGTGGAGCGCGTCCGGCCGCTGAAGCCGGTTAGGGCGGAGACTCCCGCCCGGGCTTCGCGCCAGCTGGCGCCCGCACAGCCTCCTTCGGCCTTCACTCCTGGGCACAAGCCCGAAACCAATGGCAAGACTACGCGGCTTTACCCTTTCGGCATCAGCCGTGACCGCCTGGAGAATATGGCGCACTCGCTTAAGCTGCCAGTGACGGTTGTTCGCGACTCGGCTTCGGCAGACGTGGTGCTCACGGCTAAGAACTACTACCGGCGGAAGCCCGCGGCCCTCCGGGATGCCGAGGCGTCCGGCACCCCCGTATATGTCGTGAAGAGCAACACCGACTCCCAGATAGAGGGGGCTCTCATCAACATCTTCGAGCTGGAGAACGCCGATCCCGCCAGCTACGCGCTCCAAGAGGCGGAGGATGCCGTGGCCCAGGTGCTTTCCGGGGCCAAGCCGGTGGAGCTTTCGCCGCAAAGCGCCTACATACGCCGGCTTCAACATCAGCTGGCGGAGAGATACAACCTCACGAGCCGGAGCAAGGGACGTGAGCCTTACCGGCGGGTGAAGATCTATGGGACGGAACAGGAGTGACAGGCGCCTTCGTAGTACTCGAGGGCCCCGAAGGGGGCGGAAAGACGAGCCAGTCTAAAGCCCTTGCGGCCCGGCTCACCGACGCTGGCTATCCTACTGTTTTCACCAGGGAGCCGGGAGGAACTCTTCTCGGCAGCACGATCCGGGATATCGTGCTGCCGGCCACCAACGTTCCGATCTCTGCTCGCAGCGAGGTGCTGCTGTACTGCGCCTCGAGAGTGCAGCTACTCGAAGAGGTGGTGAAGCCCGCTCTGGAACAGGGCCAGGTAGTGGTCTCAGATCGCTTCGGCTACTCCACCATCGCGTACCAGGGGTACGGCCGAGAGCTGGATGTCGCATCCGTCGAGGGCGTGGTTCGATTCGCCACGTCGGGACTGGAGCCGGACCTCTGCATCCTGCTGGACGTATCCCCCAGGATCGGACTGGAGAGAAAGCACGGCCTTTTCCTAGCGGGGAGCATCGACGAGTGGAATCGGTTCGAGCAGGAGGAAATCGCGTTTCATCAGCGTGTGAGACAGGGCTACCTGGAGATGGCCCACGCCAACCCCGGCAGGTGGGTTGTTCTAGATGGTGCATTGCCCTTTGAGACCCTACAGGATAGAATTATGGGTGAAGTGTCTACCCTGCTGGACCGTAAGCAGGTGCTTCGGCGGCCGGCTTAACGGTGGGAGGAAACAATGAAGCTGGTCGCGGCCATTGTTCAGAAGGAAGACGCGGGTACACTGATAGGTGTGCTCACGGATCACGGGCACAGAGCGACTCGCATCAACACTGCCGGCGGTTTCCTGAAGCAGGGAAACGCAACTGTGCTGGTGGGCGTGGAGGACGAAGCTGTGGAGCAGGTCCTCAAGCTGATCGAAACGAGTTGCCACACTCGATCCCAGTACGTGAATCCCCTGCCCCCGGTAATGGAGCCGGGCGAGTTCTATATGCCGTACCCCGTCGAAGTGCAGGTAGGTGGGGCCACGGTATTCGTACTGAATGTGGAGCGCTACGAGCGATTATAGCTATTAGCTGTTAGTGATTAGCTATTAGCTTCTGTTGTTGGGCACTCGCTCCCACCTACTGGGTATTACCCGCAAGCTGTCAGCCGGTAGAAGGCGGCTGACGTTGTTGTGTTCTTTTTTTCGTAGCGCCGCTGCAATTCGCAACAGGCTATTAGCCAATAGCTACAAGGTTGGTATGACTGGAACTCTACTGAATGTTGCTACCGTCCTCCTGGGCGGGAGCATAGGTGCGCTGGTCGGCGATCGGTTGCCGGAGCGGTTTCGGCAGACGGTGATGCAGGCCATCGGGTTGATGACTCTACTGATAGGCTTTCAGATGGCGCTCGGCACCAAGAGCGCCATCATCGTGCTCGGAAGCGTCGTGATCGGTGCACTGACAGGCGAGGCCCTCCGAATCGACGACGGCCTCACCGCCTTCGGGAACTGGGTGGAGCGTACCGTCTATCGGGCGACGGGGCGACGGGGAGAGTGGGGGACGGGAACGGACCTCACCCCTCACTCCCCTCCCCCAATGGGGGAGGGGACAGGGGTGGGGTCGGCGAATCGTCCTCAGTCCCAGGTTGGTGGCGCACTTTCTGCAGCAGGTGGGGCCGAGGATGCTGAAAAAGGAGGTTCCCTCTTCAGCAAGGGATTCGTGACGGCAAGCCTCATCTTTTGTGTGGGGCCGATGACCGTTCTGGGCTCCTTCCAGGATGGCCTCACCGGCGTATACAGCACCCTCGCCGTGAAGTCCGTTCTGGACGGGTTCACGGCTCTAGCGTTAGCGTCATCTCTTGGTTGGGGAGTCGTCTTCTCCTCGGCCGTCGTGCTCTTGTACCAGGGCGCACTTACGCTGGGCGCTACCTGGGCGAAGCCCTTTCTCTCGGATCCCGTCGTCAATGAGATGACGGCCGCGGGCGGTCTCCTGATTGTGGGTATCGGGCTGAACATCCTGGGCATCGTCAGGATTCGGGTGGCCAACATGCTTCCAGCCCTGGTTTTTGCGCCGGTTCTCACGGCTGTGTTTGGAGGTTAGTTCTGGGTTCTGAGTAGAGGGTACAAGACTCAAGACTGATGACTGATAGCTGATGACCGATCGCTGATAGCTTCGTGGGGGAATAGGTATGACCAAGTATATATTCGTTAGCGGTGGAGTGGTTTCGTCGGTAGGAAAAGGGATCACGGTAGCCTCCCTGGGACGCATCTTGAAGAGCCGCGGTATCACCGTTTCCGTTCAGAAACTGGATCCCTATCTCAACGTCGACCCGGGGACCATGAGCCCGTTCCAGCACGGCGAGGTGTTCGTCACCGACGACGGCGCGGAAACTGACCTGGATCTGGGCCACTACGAGCGGTTCATCGATGTGAGTCTTACCCGCTCCAGCAACGTTACCGCGGGCCAGATCTACAAGAACGTCATCGGCCGCGAGCGCCGAGGCGACTACCTGGGCGGTACGATTCAGGTCATCCCCCACATAACCAACGAGATCAAGGAGCGCATTACCCGGGTTGCCAAGCAAACCGCCGCGCAGGTGGTCATCGTAGAGGTTGGCGGCACAGTTGGCGACATCGAGAGCCTGCCTTTCCTGGAAGCTATCCGACAGATGCGGCGCGACGTGGGTGAGAGCAACACCCTATTCATCCATCTGACTCTGCTACCCTATATCGCCTCCACTCAGGAGCTTAAGACCAAGCCTACGCAGCATTCGGTCAAGGAGTTGCTGAGCATCGGTATTCAACCTGATATCATCGTCTGCCGCTCCGACTATCCAGTCAGCGACGACCTGAGGGAGAAGATCGCCCTGTTCTGCAACGTCGAGAAGCGCGCGGTTGTCCCGCTGGAAACGGTGCCCAGTATCTATCAGGTGCCACTGGTGCTGGAGGAGTCCGGGCTGGGCGACTTCGTGGTAGAGAAGCTGGGGCTGGGCGAGCGAAGTGCAGACCTCACCGAATGGCGGGTGATGGTCAACCGCACCCAGGGGCTCAAATACGAGGTGGAAGTAGGAGTAGTCGGCAAGTACGTCGATCTGCACGACTCCTACCTCAGCGTCAGGGAGGCCCTTTTCCACGCCGCGCTCCACGAAGAGAGGCGGCTGAAGGTGGTGTGGATCGACTCCGAGCAGCTTGAGAAAGAAGACGACAGCCGGCTGAAGGAGCTTCACGGCATTGTGGTTCCGGGCGGCTTCGGCTACAGAGGCGTCGAGGGAATGATAAGGACCGCCCGCTACGCCCGGGAGCACGACATCCCGTATCTAGGGCTCTGCCTGGGTATGCAGATCATGGTGATCGAGCTTGCACGGCACGTCCTGGGAAGCGACGAACCCAACAGCACCGAGTTCAACATGTTCAGTCCACATCCGGTGATCGATCTGCTGCCGGAGCAGCGGGACGTGCCGGACAAGGGCGGAACCATGCGGCTGGGTCAGTACCCGTGTCAGCTGATAGCCGGTACCCGCGCGGCCGACGCCTACGGTACGACGAATATCGTCTTCGAGCGACATCGCCACCGCTACGAGTTCAACAACGACTACAGGGAGCTGCTGGGTGTGGCGGGCCTCTCCTTCAGCGGGCTTTCGCCAGACGGCCGCCTGGTGGAGATATCCGAGCTGGCGGGCCACCCCTGGATGCTCGGCACCCAGTTCCACCCGGAATTCAAGTCCAGGCCGAACAGGCCCCACCCTCTCTTCT
>JAJYKO010000162.1 GCA_021788565.1 Chloroflexota bacterium | reverse complement strand
CATCCTGATCTGTTGGTCGTGGAGCAGCCCTGTGTCGCGACCGGGTTCGGCCTGACCGGGCGGTCCGTGTTGACCCGGGCCGAGCTCGATTCGGCCATAGGAGGATGGGCTGCCGCAAGCGACCCATCTGATTTGATCGATGACCGTCTGCCAGGACGCGAGGGGGAGGTTTGTCTCACGACGTCCGGAACGACCGGAGCGCCGAAAGGCGTCACTCTTCGAGCCAGCCAGATCGCCTGGACGGCGGAGCACGTCCGGGTGAGCCATCGCCTCAGCTCGGCGGACCGCGGCTTCACGGCGCTCCCGTTCTCCCACATCAATGCGCCCGTCGTTAGCCTCAGCGCGACGCTGATGGCCGGTGCCAGCGTGGCGATAGCGCCCCGCTTCAGCCGGTCGCGCTTCTGGGGATGGCTCAGGGACGAGCATGTGACGTGGGCCAGCATCGTGCCCACCATCGTCGCGGTACTGCTCGACACCGAGAAGCCGGATTGGCTGCCTGGCGAGTTGCGGTTCGTACGAACTGCGTCTGCGCCCTTGCCCGCCTTCCATCTTCGAGCCTTCGAGAGCCGCTTCGGCATTCCGGTAGTGGAGACCTATGGCCTGTCGGAGGCCGCGAGTCAGGTGGCAGCGAATCCGGTGCCGCCAGGCCGCCACAAGCCGGGCTCGGTCGGCCTGCCCGCGGGCGTGGAGATGAGGATCTGCCTGCCAGCTGAAGAGGGGGACCCTCGCGGACTCAAAGACGTCGCGCACGGCGAGGAAGGGGAGATCTGCATCTCGGGGTCCAGCGTCATCAGTGGCTACGACGGTGGGTCGGGTGCCGGTTCATTCGTCGACGGATGGTTCCGAACAGGTGACATGGGTTATAGAGACCAGGATGGCTACCTCTTCATCACCGGCCGGATCAGGGATGTGATCAACAGGGGCGGCGAGAAGATCTCGCCACGCGAGGTCGAGGAGACGCTTCTGACGCACGACGATGTCAGCGACGTCGTGGTGATCGGAGAGCCAGATCCCACATATGGGCAACGGGCGGTGGCATACGTGGTTCCGCGCCAGCCCGGGCTGCGTGATCTGGAGTCTCGTCTTCGAGACTACGCGTCGCAGCGGCTGTCCAAGTACAAGGTGCCTACTGCCTTCATCCTGGTCGATGACCTGCCGCGCACCCGGACCGGAAAGGTCCAGCGGCGGCTTGTTACGAGCGAGCGTCCCTCCGGACAACCGGTGATCGTTGGGCCGGCCTGGGCGGTGGTAGGGCAATGAAAGCGGTGCTCGAGCCACAGGGCGGGACACTCGACGCACCCGCGCCGCAGGGGAGCGAGTCGAGGCCCGCCAAGGCTGATGCCGGGCGCTCGCACCTCTACGAGATCGATCTCGTCAGGGTGGTGACGGCAATCTGTGTGGTCGGTGTCCACGCGACCTTCTTCACCCTGTTTCTGAATACCACTGCGCAGGGCGCCCAGCTGCAGAACGGCGTGATCGACGCACTGCACTTCACCAGGGAGGTGTTCCTATCTATCACCGCCTTCGTGATGGTGTACGTCTACGCCCGCCGCCCGTTCCCGATATGGACGTTCTGGCGAAAGCGCGGGCTGGGAGTGCTGTTGCCATATATCTTCTGGAGCCTCGTGTATGTCTGGCTTGGGGTTCCTCACAATCCCGTTCAGAGTTGGCTATCGACCGCCCTGGTGGACATACTGACCGGCAATGCCTCGTTCCAGCTCTACTTCATCCTGCTGAGCATCGAGTTCTACATAATCCTGCCGCTGTTCCTTCCGGCGATACGGCGTCTCGGGGAACGCTACCCCTGGCGCTTGCTGCTCGCGAGCGCCGTCCTGCAGGCCATCATGCTCTACGTGGACCACAACTACGTCGAGAGCGGCGCTTTCCCGACGACCCAGCTTGGGCAGTTCGTGAACTCATACCAGGCCAGCTTCCTTCCGCTCTACCAGTTCTATGCTGTCCTTGGGGCGCTCGCCGCGCTTCACGCCGGCAGGGTGCGCCCGTTCGTCCGGCAGCACGGTGGCTGGGTGGTGACCGCCTTTGCTCTCGGCCTGGGAGCGCTTTGGCTGCGCTACGGTGTCGACGTCTGGGTCGAGCATCAGAGCGACGCATACAACACCTCAGTTTTCCAGCCGGTGATGGTGTTCTACGCCGCCGCGGTAGCGCTCTTCCTGTACTGGCTGGGAGTCAAATGGGCCAGCAGCCGTTCGCCTGAGGCGCCACGCGGGCAGGGCTTAATGTCGCTTCTCTCCGATGCCACGTTTGGCATCTACCTGATCCACCCGCTGATCCTGATCCCGATCGAAACCGGGTTGGCGCCGAAGCTTCCCGTGATCATTCCGGTCGCGATTCGAGTCGCCATGGTGTGGGGGCTCGCCGCCGGCCTGACCGCCGCGGCCTGTATCGCGCTGCTCTACGTGCCGTTCTTCTGCCGGCTCATCGGCCGCGCCCACAGTCGCCCTCTTCCCATCTCATTGCCTAGGCAGTTCCCAGGCCTTACGCCGATCGCCGGCCGGGTGCTCGACTCTCGGCGTAGCGAGCGCTGAGATCCCCTAACGATGCTTGTAGGGGCGGACCGCCGTGTCCGCCCGCCAGAACGGGCCGGCAGGGCGTGACGCGAGCGAGCACAGCGTCACGCGGCCCCTACAAGATTGCTAGGACGAATGGACTCCCACCTCTTTCTGCATTCGATCTCTTAATCCATTTCCTCGTCTCCCACCCATTCCATTTCCCCGTCACCCAGACAGAACCATTGTGGTTGCGAGGCATGCTCCCGTGATAGAATGACATAAAGAACATCACAGGAGCACCTCCATGCTTGCAGGGGCAAAGGTACCGCTGGTTATCGTGGGCAGCGGTGCACTGGCGGTCTTTGTTCTGTTCGGGCTTGTTCATTTTCCGTTGCCGGCCATAGGTGGCCAATTTGTGTTTCTCGGTCGGACTCTGACCAGAACCGAGGCGCTCGCGACCCGATCTCTGGGCGCTCTAGGCCCAGCAGAGGCCTCGGCCGATTCCGGGACACCCGGGCCCGCCGCTGGATCAATCAGCTGTGTGTCGGGCGGAGCGAACCGCTACCAGCAGTGCCGGTACACCGATAAACTCGGCCAGACCATGAATTTCTTCCTCTATGTGCCGACTCCGTTCGATCCAAACCAAAAGTATCCACTCGTGCTGGTGCTGCAGGGGGGTGGAGAACGCGCCAGACCCGGCATGACGCCGGCCGCGAGTGATTCCGTACTGGAGCACGCGCCGTACGTGAAGTGCTGGGTGGGGAAACCCAAGCGCCTCGACGATCCTACCGTTCAGTCGCGCTGGCCCAGCTTCATCGTCGTTCCCCAGCTCGACGGGCTCAGCCGATGGGTCGACGTGCCGCCCAGCCAGGGCTCGTACAGGATGGCTGCCAGCCCGACCGCGGAATTGCGGATGGCGAAGGAGATCGTGGGTCTTCTGCGCCAGCAGTATGCGAACGTCGATCCCAACCGCCTTTACATAACTGGAATCTCCCTCGGGGGCTACGGTACGTGGGACGCCATTGAGCGATGGCCCGGCTACTTTGCGGCCGCAGTGGCCGTATCCGGAGGCGGCGATCCGTCCAAAGCGTACCTGCTGAAGGATATGCCCATCTGGGTATTCCATGGCAGCAACGATCCGATTGTGCCGGTATCGGGCTCGCGCGACATGGTCAAGGCGATCGAGGCCGCGGGCGGCCACCCTCGTTACACCGAGTATGCGGGGGCCAAGCACGATATCTGGGCTCGGGTATACGCTGTGGATCCCGCCAATCCCTCCAATAGCGTCTTCCATTGGCTCTTCGCGCAGCATAAGCACCCGCTCGCCAAGGGCATCACGGGTGGCAGGACCTAAGGATGAGCAGCAGCTTTCCGGCGTCGGGGGTGAATCTGCCGGTGCCGGTGTCCCGTGCTGTGCTCATGATCACTCACGATCCCGTTCTCCGCTCACACGGTGGACGAACGCTGCGAGAATACTCCCTGTGGAACGATCCGGAGCGGTTGGCGCAAGGGTACATTGACGATGTTCGGGAGTGCAGCCACGGATACGCCAACTACGAAATCGTCGAACGGATCGTGGTGGATGGCTTCCCCATCAAGCGTGACCGATTTCGCTACAGCGAGCAGAGCTACCTCACGGCCAGGCGAACCGGCCACTTTCACGACCCGGACGAAGTCGATTACCTGGAACTGGTTCGCGAGTTCGACCTGATCGACAGGGTAGACTCCGCCGAAATCGATGAGGTATGGCTGTTCGGTCCGCCCGGCGCCGGCTACTGGGAGTCCATCATGGCAGGGCCGGGCGCTTTCTGGTGCAACGCCCCGCCCCTGAGCGGGACTCAGCGCTGCTCGCGCCGGTTCGTCATCATGGGCTTCAACTACGAGCGCGGCGTCGGCGAAATGCTCGAGGACCTGGGGCACAGGGCGGAATCCATCCTCGGCAAGCTCTTCGAGCAGACCAACGGCGACGCCAACCTGTTTGAGCGCTTCACCCGCTACGATCTAAGATTCCCCGGCCGCGCCGAGGTCGGGAACGTCCACTTTGCCCCCAATAGCCTACGGGACTACGACTGGGGCAATCCTCGACCGGTCGCGAGCAGGTGCGACGTCTGGTACAGCTTCCCCGACCTGAGCGGCCAGCCGCGAATAGTTACGTGCAGGGAGTGGGGCAACGGCGACGTTCGCGAGCATCACCGGTGGTGGCTCCGGCATTTCCCCCACGCTACCGGCGCGGGCCACGGCATCTCCTGGAACTGGTGGGAATACGTCATCGATCCCAACCACGTTCAGGCTTAACCGACCAGGCCCACGCGACGGTCCTTCTGTCTACAACAAGGATGTGTGGCACGCCCCTTGACAAAAGGGAATGAGCGTTGTGTCCGACCGGTGGAGTCCGAGCCAAACCCGCGGGAGGATCATCCGGCGGTCAAGACGACCGGTCGTTGCAGACCGACGCGTCGCTGATGACGCTGTGCCCGGGCGCAGGGTTGCCTCGGGATCAGGACTGTAGAGGCGGGTTTCAAGCCCGCCTCTACGTCGATCACTTCCGAGCGCCGTCCCCAAAATCGCCGGCTCGACTACGGCGAAAGCTGCTACGATGGGCATCAAGTCGTGTCGCTACGGGCGGGGCCACAAGGAGAGCGAACGATGCCCCAAGTATGAGCCCCGCGACCACGTCACTAGTCCAATGCCAGGCTGCATACAGCATTGCCAGACCGATGGCAGGGGCGATTAGAAAAACTACCAGGGCGAGTAACTTCGGGAAAGGTCCCCGCTGTTGCCACATCAGGATCGCGAGGAATGTGCAGAAGAAGGCGCTCCTCAGCGAATGGCCGCTTGGGAACGAGCCCTCCAGCAGAACGCTGGGGAACACGTTGCCTCCCGATATGTGGAAGTGAAGGCTGAGCGGTATCGAAGGCTGATAAATCCAGGTCTTGAATGCCAGTTCGATCACAGTGGGCAGCAGGAAGGCGAATGGAGCGAGGGACCACCTGCTTGCTCCTGCCCGCCACAGAGCGAAGCTGAGCACGCTGGCGTACACCACCGACAGCTCTGCGACCGCCAGGTCGCCGGCAACCGTCATCCACAGGTCCAGCACCGGATTCTCGACGTACTGCATGGAGGTCGCAACCGAGTAATCTAGACCACGCAGGAGACCCCACTGCACGAGGATCGTTATTAGGACGAATATTGCCAGGCCGGCGAGACCAAGCTTGGCCTCAGTGCCCATTCTTTGCAGTCCGGCGACAACCCCTGTCGGGGTCTCATCTGACAGCTTGTTGGTTACTCTCTCGTCGAGTTTCATCACCCAGAAGTTTAGCAGGAAGTGTACTAACGGCGCGGCCGAAGGTAAGCGGCGACGTATCCGCGATCTTTAACTCCGCTGAGACGTGCGCGATTGATACCGCCCGAGAGCGTGCTAGCTGTGCTGCGGTGATGGCAGGCAAGTTGCACAATGGCCTTCAGCATCGCGGTGAAGGAGGATCCAATGGCAGACATCCAGGGCACGGAGGTCCGTCTCGGTTGTCAGGGCTGGACGGAAAGCGACTGGCAGGGGCCGTTCTACGCGGGCGGCACGAAGGCGTCGGACCGGCTTTCAGCCTACGCCACCGCCTTCGATTTCGTCGAGATCGACAGTACTTTCTACGCCACGCCAAGCCCACCCACGGTACTGAAATGGTACGACTCCACCCCCGAGGACTTCCGCTTCGCCGCGAAGGTCCCCCAGGTCGTGACCCACGACCCGGATCCCAAGACCGGTTTTCCCCGCAAGCCGTTGCGGGGAGAGGGATGGAAGAGGCAGATGGAGACCTTTGTCGAGACCATGCGCCTCCTGGAGGACAAGCTATTTGCCCTGCTGGTGCAGTTGCCGCCGCAGTGGCACTGGAAGCCCGAGAACCTTCCCGTGCTGCGTGCATTCCTCGAGGCGCTGCCGGCCGACCTCCGGTGGGCGGTCGAGTTTCGCCACCGCGGCTGGCTGAATGACGAGGTCGGGAGCCTTCTCAGGGAGAGAGGTGTCGCCCTGGTTGCCCAGGACCTCTACTACATGCCAAAGCAGCTTGAGGTCACCACTGCCGAGCTGGCCTACGTGCGGCTCCAGGGACGCCGCAAAGAGATCACCCGAATGGACGAGGTCCAGATCGAGCGAGACGACGCCCTGGACTTCTGGGCTCAAGGAGTTATGGAACTGGTGGAGCGCAAAGTGAAGCGAATTATCGTCGCCTCCAACAACCACTATCAGGGATTCGCCCCCGGCACCATCGCCGCCCTTCAGGCCCGCCTTGGCCTGCCCGTGGCTACGGCGCCGGCCAGCCAGTCCGATACCCTCTTCTAGCCCGCTCCGTTCGCCCTGGCATCTTTTATCGGACTACCACCCAGATCTTGTGGGCACAGTCACGATCATCGGCGGGACCTCTGGCAGGATACCTGCCGCGGCCTCGATCCTCCGCGATCTCCTGAACCTGGTCCGCGAGGCCAGATTAGCGTAGGGGCTCTTCCTGCTCGTGAGCAAGGCGGGTTGCCGGATGTCTTCGTAAAGATGATACTATAGATGCACTTCGGGCCTTACTAAAATTCGCGAAATGAAAAAGGAGGTAGAGAGGTGAGCGGATTCAAGAAGTTTCTGCTTCGCGGGAACGTGGTTGACCTGGCAGTCGCGGTCGTGATCGGCGCTGCGTTCGGCACGGTGGTACAGGCGCTCGTCAAGGACATGGTTACCCCTGTCATCGGCGCCTTCGGTGGTGTGCCCGACTTCTCGGCCTGGTTCTTCACCGTCAATGGCTCGAAGTTCCTGATCGGGGACTTCATCAACGCGCTCATCGGCTTCCTGGTTATCGCCGCGGTTGTTTACTACTTCGTCGTTGTTCCAGTCCAGAGGATGATGGACCGTTACAAGGGGGAGCCGCCGGCCGAGCCCGTGAACATGAAGGAGTGCCCCTACTGCCTGAGCAAGGTCCCGTTGGCGGCCACCAAGTGCGCCTTCTGCACGTCGGACCTGTCTGCCGCGGCGATGGAGATGCCCTCGGGGTCACCCAGCAGACAGACCAGTTGACGCAGGGTGAAGGACGACCTGGCCTGACCGCCCACGTTTGATTTCGCCGTTACGAGGGGGCATCACCGAGAGGGCGACGAGTCCTGCGGTAGCGGAAAGATAGGCGAGCGCGGGATGACTGGGTAAAGGGGCGAGCCGATCTCCCCTTTACCCAGTTGGCACGGACATACAGGTGGTACACAGGCTTTGTCGACGAGCCGGTCTCGGCTGTCACCTCAAACAGGTGCTGACCGTCCATGCCCCCGTGCATCACGTGGGTGATCGTCACCCCTCCTGATTGGCCTGGCCGCGGAGTCGTAACACTTACGACTGTGAAGATCCCGTGAAGGGACTGTGGGGAAGTTGTGAACAAAGGAGATCAAAAGCGGGAGCTAGCAGTTGACAGGGCGCGCGGATCAGGTGGTAACGGGCTCCGCGGCTCGAGCGACCGCTGGAAGGGTGAAGTGGAACGTGGTGCCTTTCCCGACCTCGCTCTCAGCCCAGACTCTTCCCCCCTGAGACTCCACCAACTGTTTCACCACCGCGAGGCCCAGCCCTGTGCCGCCGCTAATTCTAGTTCTGGACCTGTCGACCCGGTAGAAACGTTCGAAGATGTGGGGCAGGTCGTCGGCAGGTATTCCCGCGCCGGTGTCCATGACTGTGACCACCACGAGGGAAGATGCCCCGGTTCTGGGTTCTAGGTTCTGGGTGCTGGGTTCTGAGTTCCACTTGCGACCTGCGACTGATGGGTGATGACTGATAGCTGACGACTGGTGGCTTACCGCTGATAGCTCAACCCTCCCTCCGGTAGGCGTGTATCGAAGGGCGTTGGCGACCAGATTGCGCAACACCTGCCCGACCCGATCTCGGTCCGCGAGAACCAGCGGCAGTCCTCCTTCGAGGTGCGTCTCCAACTGTACCCGTCGTTCCTCCGCCTGCGGCTGCATCCCTGCCGCGGCGGTCTTCAGGAGCTCTTCGAGATCCGTTGGCTCAGGGTGCAGCTTGAGCTGCCCGGCTTCGGCGAGCGAGAGGTCCCTCAGGTCCGTGACCAGCCTCGACAGAAGCAGGGTCTCATCCCGTAGCGAAGCCATCCGCTCGGGAGTCGGGTCGACTACCCCATCCATGATTGCCTCTACGTTGCCCTGGATGACCGAGATGGGAGTCTTCAGCTCGTGGGCGATGTCGGAAAACAGCCGCTTCCTCTGCTCCTCGGTCTTCGCCAGGCTCGCGGCCATCGTGTTGAAAGCTTCGGCCAGGGAAGCGAGCTCATCCCTGGAGTTGACCTCGACCCGCTGGGAGAAGTCACCCGAGGCTACGTGGTCGGCGGCGAGCGTGAGGCGCCTCA
>JAJYKO010000161.1 GCA_021788565.1 Chloroflexota bacterium | reverse complement strand
AGCAAGCCGATGATGTGGGGCACCGTGGCGATTGCCATTCTCGCGGCTATCGCGATCTTCTTCGTGGGGCCTCTGCTGGTTATCGGCTGGCTGGATCAGTTCATCGCGTCGTCATTCGTCAGCAACGTCATCGAAGGTGTGATCCGGCTGACCGTGTTCCTTGCCTACATCTGGGGTATAGGCAGGATGCCGGACATCAGGCGAGTCTTTGCCTATCATGGCGCCGAGCACAAGTGCATCAACACCTACGAGGCGGGAGAGCCTCTGGAGGCGCCGAAGGCTGTGCCCTTCACGACGGCCCACCCGAGGTGCGGTACCAGCTTCCTGCTGGTGATCATGGTGATCTCTATCGTGGTGTTCGCCTTGCTTGGGCGCCCGCCCATGGCGCTGCGCATCGTATCCAGAGTGGTCCTGGTGCCGGTGATCGCCGGGATCGCATACGAGTTCCTCAAGTTCACCGCGTCGCACTACTCCAACCAGGTGGTCCGCTGGCTAGCGGCCCCCGGGCTGGCCTTGCAGCGTCTGACGACCCGTGAGCCCGACGAGTCGATGCTGGAGGTAGGCATGGTGGCGCTGCGGGAGGCCATCAGGCTGGACGAGTTGGAAGAGGTCGAGCGGGTGAAGGTGCCAGTTGCCGCGGCCGCAGGGGGTTCTTCAGGCTCCAGTTGAACGCGGCCACTACTACGGCTACAGGCGCATCGGCAGACCGCGCTCGGCCAGGTACCGCTTGACCTCGCCGATGGAGTAGGTCCCGTAGTGGAAGATCGACGCGGCGAGTACAGCGTCTGCTTGCCCCAGTGCCAGAGCGTCGTACAGGTGGCGCAGCTCCCCGGCGCCGCCCGAGGCGATCACGGGTACAGTCACAGCTTCGGAGATTGCCGCCGTCAGTTCCAGGTCGTAGCCGTCCTGGGTGCCGTCGCGGTCCATGCTGGTAAGCAGGATCTCCCCCGCGCCCATCTCCACGACCTTCCGCGCCCACTCCAGGGCGTCGAGTCCCGTGGGAGTCCTACCGCCGTAGACGTACACCTCCCACTCGAGAGAGTCCTGGGAGGCTGCCCTCCGCCTGGCGTCTATAGACACTACCATGCACTGCGAACCGAACAGTTCGGCTCCCTCGCTGATCAGGTCAGGATTCTTCACCGCGGCCGTGTTCACGGAAATCTTGTCCGCGCCCGCCTTTAGCAATCGCCTGGCGTCGTCCACGGTCCTGATCCCACCTCCCACAGTCAGGGGGATGAACACGGTCTCCGCGGTCTTTCGCACGACCTCGACCATGGTGTCGCGGCCATCGCTGGATGCGGTGATATCCAGGAACACCACCTCGTCGGCGCCCTCCTGCTCGTAGCGCGCCGCGAGCTCCACGGGGTCGCCGGCATCGCGCAGGTTGACGAAGTTGACTCCCTTTACGACCCTACCTCGATCCACGTCGAAGCAGGGGATTATCCGTTTCGTAAGCATGTTTGACCTACAGTAGCCCCAGACTCCGGAGATCCGCCAGCTTGATGGCCCCGGTGTACAGCGCCCGCCCCACCACGGCGCCATCCGCCCCGAGATTGCGCAGCCGAACGAGGTGTTCGGCACGGGATATGCCGCCCGAAGCGATCACGGGAACCCCGACCGACGACACGAACTGCGAGACCGCGTCGAAGTTCGGCTCGGTGAGAGTACCATCCCTCGAGATATCGGTGTAGACGAGCGTCGCGACTCCCATGTCCACCATGCGGGCAGCAACGTCGAGGGCGGGTTCACCCGATGCCTCTGTCCAGCCATGGATCATGACTATGCCGTCCCGCGCGTCCAGCGCCACGGCCACTCGGTTGCCGTACAGGGCACAAGCCTGTCTCACCAGGGCGGGGGTCTCAATCGCCGCACTGCCCAGGATTACCCTGTCGATGCCCGCTTCGAGTGCCTTCCCTACTGCCTGGAGGTCACGGAGCCCTCCGCCGAAGGCAACGGGAATCTCGAGAGCCTCGACCGTCCGGCGCACGATCTCCAGATTCTGTGGGGAGCCAACCAGCGCTCCATCGAGGTCCACCACGTGGAGCCGGTGCGCGCCTTCTGCCTGCCACTGCTGTGCCACCGCCACAGGATCCTCGGAGAATACGGTCTCCTGGTCGTACTGCCCCTGGAAGAGGCGCACACAGCGGCCTCCTCGGATGTCAACGGCTGGTATAACCTGGAATTCCATCTTTCACCAACCTGGCGAAGTTGTCGTAGATACGGAGACCCATCGCTCCGCTCTTCTCTGGATGGAACTGAGTCCCCATCAGGTTGCCGACCCCGATCGCTGTCGCGAACGGCAATCCGTACTCAGCTTCTCCTATCACGACCGATCGGTCTTCCGGATCGACGTAGTAGGAGTGCACGAAGTAGAAGTAGGTGAGATCGGGAATGCCTTCCCAGAGGGGATGGCGGACCACCTGCCGCACGTTGTTCCAGCCCATGTGCGGGACCTTGAGTCCGTCGGGCAGCCGCCGCACACGACCTGGGACCACGTCCAGGCAGGGTTCATCGCCCTCGTCGCTCACCGTCAGGAGCACCTGGAGGCCCATGCAGATGCCGAGGAAGGGGGTGCCGCGTCGGATAACCTCCCGAATCGGATCCACCAGCTTCAGGCTCCGCAGGCCTCCCATGATGCCACGGGCAGAGCCTACCCCGGGGAGGATCACCCCATCCGCGGAGAGCACCACCTCGGGCTCGCTTGTGAGTGTCACGGCGTGCCCCAGCTTCTCCAGCGTCTTCTCGACGCTGCGCAGGTTCCCCGCCCCGTAGTCAACTATCGCAATCAAACTACCCTCGTGTAGGTGTCGGAGGTCGGGGGACAGGAATCAGGAGACTCCCTCACCCTGCCCACCGTCACGCTGCTGCTCCGATTTGCGAGGTTAGGTACGCCTGGATGAACTCGTCTATCTCTCCGTCCAGCACGCCTGCTGTGTCGCTGGTCTCCACGTTGGTCCGGTGGTCTTTCACCATCGTGTACGGGTGCAGCACGTAGGACCGGATCTGGTTGCCCCATTCCGCTTCCACATGTTCTCCCCGCAGCTCTGACTTCTGCTGCTCCAGCTTTTTCATCTCTAGCTCCAGCAGCCGCGAGGTGAGGATCTTCATCGCCGTCTCTCGATTCTGGACCTGAGAGCGCTCGTTCTGGCAGGTCGCGACGATGCCCGTCGGGATGTGAGTCAGCCGGACGGCGCAACTGGTCTTGTTCACGTTCTGGCCGCCCGCGCCCGTGGCGCGAAATACGTCCATACGAACGTCTTCGGACGCGATCTTGACCTCGACATTGCTGTCCACCTCGGGCATGACGTCCACCGAAGCAAACGAAGTGTGGCGCCGGTGCGCCCCGTCGAATGGTGAAAGCCTCACCAGACGGTGAACGCCCTTCTCCGCTCTGAGGTATCCGAACGCGTACGGACCGGATATCTCCAGCATGGCGCCCTTGATTCCCGCCTCTTCGCCGTACGTCAGGTCGAGCACTTCGGTCTTGAAACCGCGCCGCTCGGCCCAGCGGAGGTACATCCTCAGCAGCATCTCTGCCCAGTCCTGGGAATCTACCCCGCCCGCCCCGGCATATATGGCGACGATGGCCGTTCGGCGGTCGTACGGGCCGTTGAGCGCCAGCTCAAACTCCCGATCGTCTACCTCTTTCTGTAAGGCCTTCGCTCCGCTCTCGAGTTCCTGTGCCAGGCTCTCCTCGGATTCCTCCAGGGCTAGATCGGCGAGGCCCACCAGGTCCGATGCGCGGCGCTCAAGCTCTTTCCAGCTTGCCACCTCATCGCGCAACTCGGCTAGCTGCTTCAGAACCTTCTGAGCGTCCGCCGCGTCGTCCCACAGGCTTGGCGAAGCTGCTTCATCCTCCAGCCTGGCTACCTCGGTTTCCTTGGCGGCTAAGTCAAAGACGCTCCATGAGGTCTCGGATTTTCGCCTCGAGGGCGGCCAGCTGTTGTCTAGTCTCGATCACCTGTCTTGCTCCCTAATTTCACTCGCGCCTCTCCCGCGGCGAGATGCGCCAGGCGGATGGGCTCGGGCAGCCTATGCCCGGGGACCGTGCACCTCGCGACAATGTCGACCGCGGTGGACAACGTTATCATATTTCCGATGGATACGAAGACCGGTTTCACCCGTTCCTTCGTCCGTAGCACGGTTCCAACTACCTCTCCCTTGTGCACCAGAGAGGACATCGAGCCGGCCTCGCTCGCGGGCTCGTCGTAGTGTCCCACCAGACGCGACTTGGCGAAGCCGATGGTGGGCCTTCCCAGGATAAGTCCGACGTGCGACGCGATCCCCAGACCACGCGGATGGGCCCGGCCGTGACCCTCGACTATCACTATGTCGGGTTCGGTCTCAAGGCCTCGTAAAGCCTCCAGCATGAGCGGTGCCTCTCGAAAAGACAGAAGCCCGGGGACGTATGGGAACTCCAGCGTACCTTCCACGATGCTGCGCTCGACCAGTCGCAGGTCGGGAAAGGAAAGCAGGATCGCAGCCCCCGCCGCGGGTTCGCTAGTTCGAATCCCAGAGATGTCCACGCCCGCGACGAAGCGGATCTCCCCAATCTCGTCACGCTCCACTACCAGATCGCGAAGGTGCCTTTGGAGCGCTCTCGCTTCCGGGATCGTGACCTTCCGCAAATGCTGCTCTGGTGCTAACATCTCAACAAACAATTATAGCCGCTGGAGCGGCGGACCTGCCAGTTGACAGCCTCTGGAGGCTTGCGCTACGCTTAACATCCAGAACCAGCTAGCTCTCAGCTGTAGACGTCCAGCCGGGTGGGTCCATCTGCCCCACAGGCGAGCGGCTCGAACCGCCCAGTCGTACCGTCGACCTCTACTCCTGTCTCACCCCCTAGCGAGGGCTTGGCCATGGGTTGAATGCTGAGGGCTGGGCACTCTTAGAGCCGTCGGGATCTTCGCAACCTTCGCTCACAGTGTGGTAAGTAGCCTAGAGAACGGACACGGCCTCGTCTGTGGGGGCCGCGAACAAGAAGGGGAGTCCACAAATTGGGAAAGATTCGGGTCGCCGTAATCGGCGTTGGCAACTGCGCGTCGTCGCTGATCCAGGGTGTTCACTACTACCGTAACGCTCCAGAGGACGAGTTCGTACCTGGTTTGATGCACGTGAACCTGGGGGGATACCACATCGGCGACATCGAATTCAGTGCAGCATTCGACATCGATGCGAACAAGGTTGGTAAGGACCTGGGAGAGGCGATCTACGCCGCGCCCAACAATACTTACCGCTTCGCCGACGTTCCCAAGCTCGGGGTAACGGTTCAGCGGGGCATGACCCTGGACGGCCTGGGGTTCTATCTGTCGAAAGTGATAACCAAGGCGCCGGGCCCCACCTCGGACATCGTCAGCATCCTCAAGGACACAAAGACCGACGTGGTTATAAACTACCTGCCGGTTGGTAGCGAAGATGCCACCAAATGGTACGTGGAGCAGATCCTCACGGCCGGCTGCGGCTTCGTGAACTGCATTCCGGTCTTCATCGGCAGGGAAGCTTACTGGCAGAAGCGCTTCCAGGATAAAGGCCTACCGGTAGTTGGCGATGACATCAAGAGCCAGGTCGGGGCTACCATCACCCACCGCGTTCTGACCCGGCTTTTCCGCGAGAGGGGCGTCAAGCTGGAGCGAACCAGCCAGTTGAACGTCGGCGGAAACACCGACTTCTACAACATGCTGGAGCGAGCGCGACTCGAGTCCAAGAAGATCTCGAAGACCAACTCCGTGACGTCCCAGCTCGACTACGACATTGGGGAGAACAACGTCCACATCGGACCCAGCGACTACATCGCGTGGCTGACCGACCGAAAGTGGGCCTACATTCGGATGGAAGGCCGCACCTTCGGGGACGTGCCGCTGAACCTGGAGATGAAGCTGGAGGTGTGGGATTCCCCGAATTCCGCGGGTGTGGGAATCGATGCCATCCGGTGCGCGAAGCTGGCGCTGGACCGCGGGATATCCGGGGCCCTGTTCGGTCCCGCGGCATACTTCATGAAGTCTCCTCCAGTGCAATACCACGACGACGTGGCGCGCGAGATGGTAGAGCAGTTCATTCGCGGCGATGGCGAGACCAGGAACGGTAAGGCGGCGCCAGCGGATGCGGAGACGGAGATAGCCGGCCAGTCATGACGTACTGGGTCCTTCGCATCACCCGGAGGCTCGCTCAGTGGGCTCCGCTGAGCGTGTGTTACGCTGTGGCGACGTTCGCCTCTGACATTGCGTGGCTTCTCATGCCGGTGCAGAGAGAGAACGCCGTCATAAACATGGCGCAGGTGCTGGGGAAGGACCGGTTCGATCCAGAAGTGAAAAGGAAGGCGAAGGCAGCCTTCAGGAATTACGGCATGTACCTGGCCGATTTTCTGAGGCTGCCCCGTCTTACTTCCGAGGAGATCGAGAGGAAGGCGCATTTCACGGGTTGGGAGTGCGTCGATGAGGCGCTGGCAGCGGGCAAGGGCGTGATTTTCATAAGTGCTCACGTCGGGAACTGGGATCTGGGGACTGCCCTCTTTGCTCACAGAGGCTATCCCGTGAGCGTGGTGGCTGAATCGTTCCATCCCAAGAAGCTGAACGACCTGGTTCAGGGTCATCGCGTGCAACATGGCGCGAAGGTGATTCCCCTCGAGACCGCGGGAAGACGGGTGGTGGGGGCGCTCCGGAAGAATGAGATCCTGGGGCTGCTGATCGACAGACCTGATCCCGAGGCGGGTGTTCTGGTCAGGTTCTTTGGCGGCCTAACGGAGGTGCCGGCCGGTGCTGCCCTGCTTGCGCTGAAGACCGGAGCCAAGGTCGTGTCCGGCGTGATAGTTCGAAACCCCGACCACACTTACTCCGGGTTTCTGAGCTCCCACTTTGAGGTCGACCTTACTGGCGATCTGAAGACGGATGTGGCCCTGCTGACTCAGCGGATAATGGATACCATGGAAGGGTTCATTCGGGAGTATCCGGAACAGTGGTACATCTTCCGTCGGATGTGGCCCGACGACCTTCCCGCGCGCGCCTGATCTTGGCCCTGCCTTTCCGCGTCTGCTTTGACCTCCTCATCTTCTTTCGGCTCGAGCCTCTTCATGTCTAGGACAACCTAGGGTGTTACAATACTTCGCGTTCAGGCTGCTCGCGACGCTGGCACCCTTGCTTCCTACTGGTGTGGGCTACTGGCTGTGTGATCGCGTAGGCGACCTCATCTACCGGCTCATGCCGCGTCGGCGCGCCACAGTTCGTCGAAACCTGTCGATAGTCCTGCGACGTGGCCTCGACGAGGTTGAGCCGCTGGTGCGAGAAACCTTCCGGCAAGGCATGAAGTACTACTACGATACCTTTCGGATTCCCGGTCTGACGGATGCTGACCTGGAGCGTCTCATCGATGTGGAGGGTTGGCCGAACGTCGAACGGGCACTGGAGGAAGGCAAAGGGGCAGTCATATTCACAGGCCACTTCGGCAGCCCTGCACTGGTTGCGCAGATAGTCGCCGTTCGAGGGCATCACATTACCTCGGTTGTGGAACCGGTGAAGCCCGTGAGGTTGTTTGATCTCATCAATGGCGTCAGGGGAAACGGTAGAATAGACTTCCTTCCCCTTGGGCCCAGTAGCTTTCGCATTCTTGCGGAAGTGCTCAGGAAGAACGGCATCGTCGGCATTGTGGGAGACAGGGATATTCTGGGAACTGGAGTCAAGGTGAAGCTGTTTGGTGCCGAGACAACCCTACCCGGCGGCCCCGTGATGCTCTGCCTCAGGACGGGCGCCGCCCTGGTACCTGCCTTCACCTTTAGGAAAGCAAGTGGGCGCTTCGGTGCCTTGGTGGGGGAGCCGCTGGCGTTGGAGAGAACGGGTGACCTCAGAGAAAGCGTAACTGTGAATACGCAGAAGCTAGCCGATCTGCTGGAAGACGTGGTCGCCAGGAGTCCAGAGCAGTGGATCGTGTTCGAGCCGCTGTGGCCCGACGGTAGCACTTCGGTATCGGAGGGCCGGTAGTTGAAGATAGCGCTGGTTTCCCCGTACGACTACCCGTACCCGGGGGGCGTGACGGAGCATATATGGCACCTGGCGGGCGAGTTTCGCCGCGGTGGACACGAGGTTCACATAATCGCACCTCAGTCCGGCGGGATGCGGGAACAGGCGGGGGAGGAGAATCTTCACACAGTTGGCAGTGTGGTTCCGGTGCCGGCCAACGGCTCCGTTGCGCGGATATCTCTCTCCCTCCGGTTGTCGAGACAGGTCAAGGACATTCTGGAGGCTGAAAACTTCGATGTGATCCACCTCCACGAACCGTTGCTGCCTGCGTTGCCGATCACGGTTCTGAGGCACTCCCACTCTGTGAACATCGGCACTTTCCACGCCTTTGCCCAGTCCAACTACGCGTACTTCTACGGCAAGCCCATCCTTCGGTACTTCGTCCGGAAGCTTCACGGTCGGATTGCCGTGTCTCCTGCCGCCAGGGATTTCGTCTCTGTTTACTTTCCAGGGACTTACGAGATCATTCCCAACGGGATCGACTACCAGAAGTTCGCCGGGGCGCCCGAGCCGTTCGAGAGGTACAAGCAGGGAGGGCCAAACATCCTCTTTGTGGGACGACTGGAGAAGCGAAAGGGTCTCAAGTACCTCATTCGCGCCATGGGAGGGGTGTGGGAGCAGTTCCCGAAGGCGCGCCTGATAGTGGTGGGGCAGGGACCACTATTGGACGACTATCGGCGTTTGGTGGAGACGCATGGGCACGATAAAGTCGAGTTCGCGGGCTTCGCGTCCAGCGAAGATCTCTGCAGGTACTACCAGTCGAGCGACCTGTTCTGCGCGCCGTCGACGGGGCAGGAGAGCTTCGGAATAGTCCTGCTGGAAGCAATGGCCTCGGGAAAGCCGATCGTGGCTTCGGATATCCCGGGCTATCGGTCG
>JAJYKO010000160.1:6900-8889 GCA_021788565.1 Chloroflexota bacterium | reverse complement strand
TGGATCCATCGGACCCCGTCGTTTCCGCCAGAACGACGACGATCGCGTTCTTCCCCAGCGGGCCGACTGGCGGCGAAGATTGGTCCGGTTTGCTGTAGACAACCGCGTGGTCGACTATGACGTGCGCCTGATAGGGTGGCCCCCACCGGTCCGCGTAAGCTACACCGCTGCTCAGCAGGAGCCAGAGGGTGAGCGCCACGGGCACCGCGGCCAATCCCCTCCAGGGTAGGAGTCTCGAGAAAGGCATTGTACAGAAGAGCTTGCTCATAACTTTCCCCGGGTTGTTGTAGAGTGGACGAACCGTCTGGATGGTCCGAGCTTACTGGATGGTCCGAGCTGAAGGGGTAGTCCGCGCCACAGTCTACAACGTCGCCGAGGATTTGTCGCCTGCCCGGTCGAAGTCAGGCGAGCTTGAACGCCGTCATCGAGACGGAGGCAAGGTCGATCCCCTCTACGAGAATTGTCAACTCGTCGCCGTCGCGCCTGGCACCTGCTACATACAGCATGGGCAGATAGTGGTCGGGAGTAGGGACCGCCAGCCTGCCACTTGGGTGCCTCGCGTAGTTGACTAGCGCCTCGTCATCGCCGTCCCTGAGGTAACGTTGGACGTCGGAGTCGAAACTCGTGGCCCAGTCGTAAGGCTCCGGCTGATGGAAGTCGGCAAGCTGGAGGTTGTGGACAATGTCCCCACTCCCGACTAGCAACACCCCCTCATCGCGCAGTGGAGCGAGCCGGCGCCCCAGGTCCAGGTGGTACCTCGCGGGCTTGGCCGCGTCAACGGACAACTGGACCACCGGAACGTCGGCTTCGGGAAAAACGTGCATCAGGACCGACCATGTGCCGTGATCGAGCCCCCAGCTCTCGTGGTCGAGTCGCACCGAGACAGGGTCGAGCATGTCACGTAGAGAGTCTGCCAGCTCGGGATCGCCGGGAGCCGGATAGGTCACGTCGAACAGCTGCTGGGGGAAACCGTAGAAGTCGTGGATCGTCTTGGGAAAGGCCATGGCGGTTGCAGCCGTTCCGAGGATATACCAGTGGGCCGAGACGCACACAACTGCTTTAGGCCTGGGGATCGACTCGCCGAACGCCCTCCAGGCGTCTGAATAGCGGTTGCGCTCCAGGGCATTCATCGGATTGCCGTGGCCGAGGAAAACCACAGGCATTCTTGTAGTCTGGCTCATTGCGTGACCTCCCGCTCACAACCGAGAGCTGCGAATCGTCTATGCCTGGAAGGAGGAGGTTCTATTGAAGGTGAGCCATCGCACCGACTCGTCAGGCGTGGCTCGGACTCTCCAGCAAACCACGTCCCTCGAGTTCCTCGCTCACCCACTCCAACCCCAGCGCGGTTAGCGTCTGACGGGTGGGAACACCGGTAGCAGGATCCCACCCCTGATAATAATAGTACGAGCTGATGGCGTTCTCCATCGCCTTGGGATCGATCGCGACCCCCTTCTCGTTGAGCGACCCCTTAGTTGGCGGCGAGAAGAAGCGCTTCGGCAGATGGTCGTCCTCTCGAGTGAACCCTTCCCTCAGATTGAAAGTGCGACCCATAGCGATCGCTCTGTGGCCCACGTTCACGATCTCCTGGAGCGTCGACTTCCAGCCCGTGCACGCGTTCAGCAGATCCGTCAGCTCGGGATAGCTCCACGGCACGAAGAGACACTCCACCAGACTATCCATGCCCATCATCCAGGAGTGGCGCTGCGAGAACATGTACGCCTTTCGATCGGAGAGCTCCGTCGCGGGCAACGGCACCAGGCAGCCGAGCCCCATGGCCGCCTCAAAGGCTGGCCCCGCCTTCTCGAAGTTGGTATCGTGGAACCCGATCTCGTGGTCGCCGCCATGGTTGGCGATCGAGTAGCCTATACCCAGGCCCTGCTTCAGCCTCGGCTCGTGCATCCCCAGTTCGACGCCCTTGACCTGGATCGACAGATCCTCGGCTCCTTGGCCGATCTTTTGAGCCGCGCGCTTCGAGCCCTCGGCCAGAAG